>NZ_JBLZRT010000051.1:0-36056 GCF_048564745.1 Microcystis sp. | reverse complement strand
TATAGACCTCTTGCATAAATCCGAAAACAAACGATAGAAACAATAATGGGAGGGACTTTCAGTTAATTATTTATTAGTAGTTGATAATCTTCAAAAATGTTGCTGTACAAGGATCGACTTAAGACTTTTGCAAGAGGTCTTATCTTTAATTTCCTTAAGGACAGATTCGAGGGAATAGGGAATGGTTTCTGCTGTCATGGCGGTTAACTCCTATCAGTCGAGAGATAATGTAATTATCGATAAAAATCCTCTTAATTCTCCACTTCATTTTTTTGGGGAAATATCGCCTCATCTTCCAATTTATCGCTGATTTCTGGCAGTTTTAGCAATATTCCAGCAAATAACCAATAGTAAACAGAAACAGGCTCGACGGAGAGGGGATAATAGTAGGGATTATAGCTAATAAAAAGTATAAAAATCCAGATACAGAGACCCCAATGCTTTAAAGCGGGATTTTTTACTTTTAAATAGGCTTTAAAGGTGAGAATACAGAGAATTGTCACCAGTGCCATAAAAGCGATAAAACCGACGATACCGATTTCGTAGAGGAGTTTAGCGTAGTAGGTTTCAATTAGTCTTATCCCTTCTTCTCCCACTATATGACGAGAGCCAGTGGTGGCTGTGCCTAAACCAAAACCAAAAAGCTGTAAATATCTTAAGGCCCACTGGATTTGATTGACTACAAAGTCAATGGGAGATGAATATAGCCAGCGACCGATAAAATTTAGCCCTCTTTCCCGAATAAAGGGAATTAACGTCACCGCAAGCAGGGAAAGCATCGCCACAATTCCCAATTTTAATGGTAACTTTTGCTTATTTTTGCTGGTAGCAATAAAAAGAACTAAATAAAACAAAGGTACTAGCAATAAAGGTAATCTTTGTCCAGAAACCAGAGTCGCAAGGAAGACTAAAACCATTGCCACCCAACCAGCGAGGCGCCATCTTTTTTGCGGATCACTAAAGCTGGCTGCGTAACTGATGACGCTACTAGATACTAAAAACCAACCCCATTGCCAAGGATCGGAAAATGTGCCGGGGAGACGAATTAAGCCTCGATCGGGATTATACAACACCGAACCGCCGACAAAACATTGAGCTTTCAAGCTGGCTTTGGCGGTAATATCTGGATAAAATTGGGTGTCGGATTTCGGGGCAGTAACTTCCAGTTGATTGAGGAATTCACTATCGGGACAGATACCTTGGAAAAGTAAGAAGTATTGAATTAGAGCTAAAACGCAACAGACTAAGATCATCACGATTAAAAGCCGATTAACCACGAATAAATCCCGTTTTTCCTTGATTAGATAGTAGCCACAGAGAACCAGGGGAATATAACCGAGGAGGGTTTTCAATCCCACAATTCCCACTTCAATTGCTCCTTGGGGCAGATTGACAAAAAGAAAAGTTATCAAGCTGATCGCAAGTAAAATCAAAGCTGTGATGAGAAAAGGCTTGATTTTGGGGCTTAATTGCTTAAAAGTTTTGGTTTTAATTAAAATTGCCGCTAAAGCAGGGAAATAAAAGGCATCCTTGGCGATTTTGTAGAGAGCATAGGATGGCTCTTCACCAATGAAGTTGCCCTTTACCTGAAAAACTCTCGCCACAGCAAAAGTGACGGTACTACTCAGGGGAAGATAGATGATTAGGGCTAATAATCCCAGACGGGGATGGATAAAAGAAGCGACCATGGCGGGAACCGCCAAAATTCCTAACAAGGCGGCTTTTTTGTCGAATACAATCCCTAAAACTAGACTAATTATTATGGTAGAGATCGCTAGTATATTTAGTAAGAGATAGTTCCTCTCTTTCATATCGTGCAGCTTTGAACAGGTTTAGGAGAAAGTGTACCAGATTTTTGTCAAGATTCTCATTCTCAATGGGGAAGTGGGGAGCTTTTCAGTTATCAGTTTACTGATAACTGAAAAGCTGATCACTGATTCAAGGCTGATGGCCGAGAGTTTCCCTTTGCTTCTTAGCTTTTGCTATACTTATGTAAAATTTTATTGATCTCGATCTTGACTCCGTGGCCAAAAATCCTTCTTTTCAAGACCTTTATCAAGCTGGAATCAGTGCTTTTGAGCGTGGACAATATCGTCTTAGTATCCAGCAATTAAATGCGGCTTTAGCCTTAATTTCCCTAGGATCCCGAGAAGGGGGTGAGATCCAAATTTGGTTAATTTCTGCCCATCAGGGGTTAGGAGAGGGGGAGAAAGCTAGTGAAATCTGTAAGCAACTTATTACCCATCCTATCTATCCAATTCGCGAACAGGCCAAGCGTCTCCTCTATATTATCGAAGCTCCCCGTCTCAAACGCCCAGATGAGTGGATGACCAAGATCCCCGATTTAGAGAAACTTCCCGATAGCGCACCGCAATTTAAAAAGGGGACAAATAAACAGAAAAAAGAAGAACCCCCCGCACCCATGCAGTTAGAGCAGCATAAAAATACTGTTTTTAGCGGACTGGCGATCGCTATTATTCTGTTAATGCTCTGGTTTTTTGCTAAAAATAGCTAAATTACTTGACAATAAGCTTCTAATATGCTAACGCAGTTAGCTATAGCTCCTAAATGGGCGATTTCATAACCGTGGGTGTTTTGGGTGGGAAAACCTAAGCAAGCGGCCTTAGCTATATGACCGAATTTCATGGCAATGGAGGCATCGCTACCAAAACCACTAATAATGGCCAATTGTAGGGGGATTCCCGCCTTTTCGGCCGCTATTCTCAATTCTTGATTTAATTGCTCATCATAGATACCGTAACCATCCTGAGACAATAACACAGGACTGCTGCCATCCTGAATCGGATATTCAGGAGCGAGGGGACAGATTTCTAGGGCAATTAAAGCATCTAAGCGGTTATTTGCCGTAAAAAATAAGGCCCCTAAGGCTCCTACCTCTTCCTTGGCTGAGGCAACCAGATATATATCCACTGCGGGGTTAATTACTCTGGCCGCTAGTTCTAAAAGAATCGCCACGGAAGCTTTATTATCGAGGGTATAACTGGCAATGTAGTCTTTTAGTCGAAAGGGTTGTTTTCGGTGTTTTCCCACCACGACTCGACTACCGACGCGCACCCCGCAAGCGTCTAATTCTTCTGGAGTCAATTTCGTCTCTATCCATGCGGATTCCCAGTTGACGGGGGTGTTTTCCTGCTGCGCTTTTTGCGGGGATTGATGGGAAATATGACGGGAACCAAAGGAGAGAATCCCCGATCTGGTTTCTTGATCACCGATAATATCTACCACCCCCTCTCCGTAAATCCAGGGAAAAGCTCCCCCAAGTTGGCGAATTTGCAGACTACCATCGGGATTAATTGCCTTGATAATAGCGCCAATTTCGTCTTTATGACCAGTAATAGCAATTTTTTTAGTCGAATCTTGTCCTTTAATTTTGCCGATGACATTTCCCGCTTGATCTTGCCATGTTTCTAATCCTAACTCTTGAAAGCGTTCTAGTAACAGGCGATCGATTTCCGTTTCCATCCCACTAGGAGAATGATGGAGGACAAGAGTGGCAATAGTGTCAAAGAGGTGATCAAAATCCATAGTTGTCTTGATTTGTGGGTCGAGAGAGAATTATTATCGAAACAGGAAATCGAGAAGGTTTTACAGGAACAATCTTGGTGCAGCCATGGCTCTTGGGTGATTGCCAGTTAGCATTTAATGATTAATCAAAGGTGCAGAATTAGCCAGAAAACCCGCAACTTTTAGAGACTCTAGCACCGAATTGTCATCTTCTACCCAATAGTTTTGTCCTAAACGCACAAATTGACGCTGAGTTCCCGCACCGATGGTGGCAATAACGGGAACTTTTGCCTTTTGTTTGTCTCCCGATTGCAGAATACTTTTAAGAAGATTTTGACGATTTTGGTTGACGACATCTTGCAGCGATAAATTAACCATCACCATTTTAATGGTTTCGATCGGTTCCGCATCTTCGATAATTAATTGTACCCGATCATCTCGGCGATCCACTTTTCCCCACACCATTAAAGTGGCTTCCTCCACTAATAATTTTTGCAGACGTTCGTAGCTATCGGAAAAAACCACCGCTTCCGACTGTCCCGAGGCATCTTCTAGGGTTAAAAAGGCCATGGGAGTCCCTTTTTTGGTCATAATTTTCTTGACGGCATTTAATAGGACAATGGCACTGACTTTTTTTCTGGTTTTGTGTTCTTCCACGTCAGCTAAATTGATAGGAGATAGGACTTGAGCGGCTCTTTGTAAAGCTTTTAAAGGATGTTCGGAAACATAAAACCCCAAATGCTCTTTTTCCAGTTTTAACTTTTCCTGTAGGGAAAAATCTTCCACTGCGGTGGCACTGGGAGACTGTTCAAACTCGGACTCTTGCTTATTTTCTGTGCTACCCCCTAGCATATCAAAAATATTCATTTGACCACTTTCTTTCTCTTTAGTGCGTTTTTGCGCCCAAGCAACTACTAATTCTAAATCTTCAATTAATTGATGGCGATTGGGTTGAATTTTATCAAAAGCACCAGAATAAATTAGCGTTTCTAAAGCTCTTTTGTTGATCACTCGCAAATCAACACGCTCGCAAAAATCCCCTAAGGAAGTAAACTTTCCTCCCGTTGCTTCCCGCGCTTTTAAAATAGCCTCGATCGCATTTTCGCCCAGGTTTCTAACTGCGGACAAACCAAAGAGAATTTTGCGCCCAATCGGTGTAAAATGTTTTTGCGATCGATTGATGTCGGGAGGTTCGACATCGATATTCATTTTCTGACAGTTTTCTCGATACTTTTCTACCTTATCCTGATTATCGCTACTAGCAGTTAGTAACGCTGTCATATATTCCACAGGATAATTAGCTTTTAAATAAGCAGTTTGATAGGTGACGTAAGCGTAGGCAGTGGAGTGAGATTTATTAAAACAATTGGAGGCAATTAAGCCGTTGCCCAGCAAAAAATTATGATCTTTCTCTACACCAATATCGTAAACGGGTTTCCTTCCCAAGGATTGACGACTGATAATTTTAACCATATTAGTAACTCAACTCTCCAGAGATTTTTGTAACGGTGCTAATGAAAATATGGCATTTCTTTGCCAAATCAGGCTGCTAAGGGCAAAAAAATGGCTCTCTTATTCTTTGTGACATAAGTTTAACTTATATAAGAGCCATCAATCTTTGTGTCCTTTGTGTCTTTGTGGTTCGTTCTACTAGCTCGCCAGCAGGACTGTATCTTAGAATACATTTTACCCACCAAACCGAAGAGAGCCAAAAAATTACCCTATTGATGACTAAAGTGTACATAGCGTTTCCTGTTCGCAAGAGGTACATCATCGATGCGGAAAAGCTTAATTAGCTAAGGTTTAGCTGTGCCACACAGGTGTGAGCAATGCTATATTCTACCCACAATAGGTTACGATCAATGTTAACCGAGGAGAAAAAAACAAGAAGAACTAGACTTCTTGAATGAGGTTAGCTGTGGTCCTTTGCCACAAGGTTTAAGACACCTATAAACAGCTTTTACTAATTTCTTTGCTAGTCCTACTAAATTTGGTTAAAGGGTAGCAACCCAAAGCGGGAAAAAATGCAGCAGTTGAGATAGCAAAGAAACCTTGCCCCTGAGGGTAAGAGACTATATCGTACCTTGACGAGAGGTCAGCACTGGGTAGTTCACGCATTGTGTTATAATTCTGGCCAAGCCATCAAGGGATTTGAAAAGGAGTAACACCATGAGTCTATCTTCAGAAGCCTATCGCCAAGCCCTCGTGCGGGATGGAGAACGGCGCTATCGCGAATGGCACCAAAATTATCACAACCAATGCCGTCAATCAACGGCTGAATACCAAGCTCGTTCGGCCCAACAACGCCCAACAAACCAACAACGTCCAACAAAGCCCTGGATTTCTTCGGAAGCCTACCGCCAATTTTTAGTCAAAGATGGGGAGCGTCGTTTTGCGGAATGGCATGGCGAGTTTTTAGACTATCAAAGACAATTTCTGGCCAGTCAATCCACCTAAACGGACGTCAACCAATCCGCATTACAGCAATCTCTGAAAATAGTGGCTACAGTCCACAAAGAAATAGCTAATACCAATTTTCAATAGTCGTGACTAACATCTGAAAGTGCAATTCCTTTCTCCGAGAGGGATTGCGCTTTGGAGTGATCAACTAAGTCTGTCATTACTTTTGAAAAATGATATAAAGATGAATAAGTCCAGAATGCAAGACTTATCACGAATGCAGCCAAGAATTCAAGATCAGAAGGAATAAGAATCCTGTCAACAAATGCTGATGGGCAGTCAGGAGTTTAAGCTTGTGGAGAGACTGTAAGACTGGTTGGGACTCTCTCAAAAAGCAGGTTTCTGTGAAGCAAGAATTTCCTATCACACATCTTCGCATTGTGATGGCTAGATTGTCAAGTCTGTCCACCCCTCAGCCTCGCAAATAACACCTAAGATAGCGAACGTTAAAACTAAAATTTCAATACATTTGTGCCTTAAGCACCTAAAAGCCTTGCAAAGCAAGGCTTTTACTATTAGTTGATTCGTTCTATGTAAGTTCTTGGCTAGAGCCAGCGATCGCTTAATAATGAAAGCATAGGTGGGCCTTTTCTGAGAATTGATTCCATTTCTTAACCCCAAAAATGAGAATTGACTACATTTCTTAACTAAAGAATCGTACATTTCTTAACCAAAAACTTGAGATTAGATATTGACAACGACAAAATAAAGGTGTTATTCTTCAAATTGCGGAAGTGATGAAGGCAGAAAAACGAAATGAATTTCTGAATCCTCCATGATTTCAGCACTGTACACTTTCTATGAAAACAACAAAAAGGTCTATTACCATGGCAGTTGAAAAAACCAACTCTTCCTCTAGCTTGGCTGAAGTTATTGATCGTATCCTTGACAAAGGTATCGTTATTGATGCCTGGGCTCGCGTTTCTCTGGTAGGAATCGAATTATTAGCGATTGAAGCTCGTGTAGTTATCGCTTCGGTTGAAACCTACCTCAAATATGCTGAAGCCGTTGGTCTGACTCAATCTGCAGCGGTTCCTGCTTAAGGATTGATCACAGATTCTCCCATCGGCTGAGTTAAAACCCTACTGGGTTTTCCAGACTCTTAGCTTTTCTTTGATCCCTATTGAGTTTAGTCACCCCTCTCTTGGGGCGCAATAGTCTATGATTGACAAGGTTGGCACGGCAACGGATAGCGAAAACAAAGCTAGACCCATGCAAGTTATTTTTGTAACCGTGATTTTGACCTTTGTAGCTAGGTTTACCGCCCATCGCCAGAATGTAAGGCTCGCTATTCTTCGCAATAGTAAGGTCGTTCTTTGGGTAGGAAGCCACGCCCCTTGAGTTGGGGTAGTTCGCTATCTCAGATTTTGGATCAGCACTGTACACTTTCTATACAAACAACAAAAAGGTCTATTACCATGGCAGTCGAAAAAACCAACTCTTCCTCTAGCTTAGCTGAAGTTATCGATCGTATCCTTGACAAAGGTATCGTTATTGATGCTTGGGCTCGCGTTTCTCTGGTAGGAATCGAATTATTAGCGATTGAAGCTCGTGTAGTTATCGCTTCGGTTGAAACCTACCTCAAATATGCTGAAGCTGTTGGTCTGACTCAATCTGCAGCGGTTCCTGCTTAAGAATTGAGCCCAGATTATCCTATCTGCTGAGTGAAAACCCGACTGGGTTTTCCAGATCCTCGGCTTTTCTTTAAAATCCCTATTGAGTCTAGTTACCCCTCTCTTGGGGCGCAATGGTCTATGATTGACAAGGTTGGCACGGCAACGGATAGCAAAAACAAAGCTAGACCCATACAAGTTATTTTTGTAACCGTGATTTTGACCTTTGTAGCTAGGTTTACCGCCTATCGCCAGAATGTAAAGCTGACTATTTTTCTGAGTAGAAAGCCATTTTGGGGGTGGGAGGTTGCGCCCCTCAGTCTGGGGTAGTCCCCTACCTCAACTTTGGGATGATAAGAAAAGTCGAAATCTGCTGTCTCTCCCCCCAGTCTCCGTGAAGGTTTTTCTAACGGGTGATTGGGTCTAATCCATTCCATAGTATTTAGTAATTGAGGACAACCCCATGCCTGCTCTCATGGAACAGTTCCGCCAGGATCGTTTATCGATTGCTGAAGAAGTAGCTAAACTCTCGCGAGAGGTTCAATCTTTTCTGTTGGATGTCAAAACTGAAAGACAAAAACAAGCGCAAGAACAGGCAACTGCTTTGCGCGAATCTTTCCAAAAAGTTCAACAGGAAAGCCACTTGTTTTTAACAGCTACCCAAAAACAGCGTTTAGCTCAGGCGGAAAAGCAAAAAGAGGATTTACGTCAATTTCAAGAACAACGTTTAGCTGAAGCGAAACGGCTAGACGACGACTTACGTCAACAGCGTCTAGATCGAGCCAAACAGCTAAAGGACGATTTAAGTCAATTCCAAGAACAACGTTTAGCGGCAGCGAAACAGCTGGAGAACGACTTACGCCAACTTCGTCTAGATCGAGCTAAACAGCTGAAAGAGGATTTAAGTCAATTCCAAGAACAGCGTTTAGCGGCAGCGAAACAGCTAGAGGACGACTTACGCCAACTTCATCTAGATCGAGCTAAACAAGTGAAGGATGATTTGAGTCAATTTCAAGAACGACGTTTAGCTGAAGCGAAACAGCTAAAAGACGAATTGCGTCAATTTCGTCAAGATTTGTCTATCTACGTTTTTGGCAAATAAATCTCTAGGTTAATTCCAACCCACTTAAGCCTAGGGCTAGAGTAAAAACCCTCTAGTCCCTTTTCCTGGCTAAACTAGAGGACTATCTGAGAATACAACAATAAGCCTTTGGTTTTCAACCTACCATGCTGATCCTGCTTTTCTAAGTTTCTAGACTCAACCTAGTAGTGTTGGGTTCCTATTTAGTCCGCTCTAGGTCTCTGGTAAATTAAAAAGTATGATAAAGCTTCACTCAGCCTATAGTCAATGTCGTGATTAGTAGTCTTTTATTGACAAAGGAGGTAAGGGAAAAGGACTGCATCTGGGCTTATCATTGTTTAAGTCTTGAGAAGTAATCTAGACAAGAATTTTAGACCCTTAGCCCCTTGACTAATGAATATCCTAAAAACACCTTCAGAATCAAGGTTCTAGAGCTAATTGATGACAGTTCCTAATCTTTTGGGATATTATATATTATGAGGTAAGCCTTAAAAGTCAAAGCCAATTAAACTTCTTGCCGTAAAATTCAGGTGACACAAGCGTCCTTGCCTACTCGGTTATTGAGGGGAAACCCGAACGGGCGGTTGTTAGCCCAACAATGCCCGTCCGCTTCAGGCGGGGATTATCAATGGTATTTACTAGATTTCAACTATGACATTTACTGAAACTCAAACAAGAAGATCCGTTCTCTCCCTTCGCCCCGGTCAATTTGTTGTTACGCCTTCGATTGATCAAATTGCCACTCGCGCCTTACGTTATCTAAACTCTGGTTTTTCCATTCATCTATGTGGTCCAGCAGGAACGGGAAAAACCACCTTGGCAATGCACCTGGCCAATTGTTTAGCCAGACCTGTGATGCTAATCTTTGGCGATGATGACTTTACCAGTTCCGATTTAATTGGTAGCCAATCTGGTTATACCCATAAAAAGCTGACGGATAACTATATCCACAGCGTTCTCAAAGTTGAAGACGAGCTAAAACACAACTGGGTGGATTCTCGCTTAACAATGGCCTGTCGAGAGGGTTTTACCCTAGTTTATGATGAGTTCAATCGTTCTCGACCTGAGGTCAACAACGTTTTACTCTCTGCCTTGGAAGAAAAAATTCTCACCCTGCCACCCACTAGCCATCAACCCGATTACCTACAAGTCAATTCTCAATTTCGGGCAATTTTCACCTCCAACCCAGAAGAATATTGCGGGGTTCATGCTACCCAAGATGCTCTAATGGATCGGTTAGTAACCATTAATATGCCTGAACCAGATCAACTGACTCAGACCGAAATTCTTGCCAAAAAAACGGGGATTGGTCGAGATGATGCTTTATTGATTGTCAACCTCGTCAAAACCTTTCGTGTGAAAACTGCGACTGAAAAAACGTCGGGTTTGCGCTCTTGTTTAATGATTGCTAAAGTCTGCGCCTCCCACGATATTGCGGCCAACTCCGCTGACTCGGACTTCCGTGATATCTGCGCCGATGTTCTCTTGTCCCGCACGAATTTATCTGTTGATAAGTCGAGAGCGATTTTATGGGAAATCCTCGAGGACAATCCGTTAGAATCCTTATCCTTTGTAGAGGAAGAGGAGCCTTCCGATGCCCAAGCGTCAACTTCTGAGCCTTCGACAGGAAATCAATCGTTAAAAGCCATTCAATCTTTACTGCGAGGCAACTTGCCCCAGCGAAAAGACTAATTTTATACTCTTATTGAGTGAAACCAACCGTGACTTCTTCCACTTTTGCTGGCTCGCTCAGAAACCAGTCAAGCAACTCCCTAAAAACAGCAACTCAAGGTTCGAGTTTAGCGGATATACTCGAACGAGTTTTAGATAAAGGAATTGTGATTGCCGGCGATATTTCCGTTTCGATCGCCTCCACTGAACTTATAAATATCCGCATTCGTTTGTTAATTGCCTCTGTTGATAAAGCCAGGGAAATGGGAATCAACTGGTGGGAAGGTGATCCCTACCTCCATAGCCAATCCCAAGCTTTACTAGCAGAAAATCGGGAACTTTCACTCCGACTGCAAACCCTAGAAACTGAGCTTGAAACCTTAAAATCCTTAAGCCAATTGAGTGCAATAGAGAGCCATGATACCAGTCCGAACGATGAAGCACATTCCTCAGATGCGTGAAATTCCTCACCTGAATCCTCAAAGGTTAGGAAATTTACACGAGACGATTGCCCCCCTTGATAAGGCCAGGGAAACTGCGATTAACAGCTTGCAAGGTTATCCCTACCTCCCTAGCCAAGGCCAAGCTTTATTCGCAGAAAACCTGGAACTTTCACGCCGACTTCAAACCTTAAAATCCTTAACCAAATGGAGTGTAATGGAGAGACGTGATGGCAGTCCCAACGATCAAGCACATTCCTCGTATATATTGAAATTCCTCAATTGAATCCTCAAACGGTCAAGAAGTTTACAGCAGTTAACGATTGCCTCTGTTGATAGAGCAAGGGAGATGGCAATTAATGGGTGGGCAAGCGACTCCTATCTCTATAGCCAATCCCAAGCCTTATTAACAGAAACCCCGGCAGCTAAACTTTAAGCCTTAAAATCCCTACCCCAATCGGGGGCAATCGAGGGCTACGATACCAGTTAAAATAATCAAGCACATTCCTCCTGTCGGGGAAATTCGTCACTGGAATCTTCACAGGGCAGCGGAAGGTTGACATTGTTTAATTACATCATTTTTTCCCTCAGATAAAATTTCTTGGCCAAGCTCCCCACTAGAGACTCACCCTTAAGAACTCCTAATTTACCAATTCCAACCATGACACTTGCTTGCACACCTTACGATTCTGATAATCAAGCCTTGCTGACCCCTCCAGAAAGTAATAGCCAAGCTGGTTTAGCCCCTTTACTGTTAACTGTTGTGGAACTGGTACGCCAATTGCTCGAAGCCCAAATCATTCGCCGGATGGAAAAAGGGGTTCTCAGTGAGTCTGATTTAGATAGGGCTGCAGAAAGTATACAAAAATTGCAAGAACAAATTCTCCATTTGTGTGAAATTTTTGAGGTTGAGCCAGAAGATTTAAATGTCCACCTAGGAGAGTTTGGCACTCTTTTACCGGAAGCAGGAAGTTATTACCCGGGAGAGGAGGGTATTAAGCCTTCTGTGTTAGAATTAGTGGATAGACTCCTCAATACAGGAGTTGTTGTGGAAGGAAATGTTGATCTGGGTTTAGCTCAATTAGACCTAATTCATCTAAAGCTTCGTTTGGTTTTAACTTCTCAGCCGGTTTAATTTGGGAGAATACTGATGACAGTGGGTCTTTATTTATATGGCATATTTCCCGAACCAGTTCCTGACGGACTGGTTTTGCAGGGGATTGATAATGAGCCGGTTCACAGTGAGATGATTGATGGTTTTAGTTTTCTCTACTCCGCTGCTCATAAAGAGAAGTATTTGGCATCCCGTCGCTATTTAATTTGCCATGAAAAAGTATTAGAAACTGTCATGGAAGCAGGGTTTACAACGTTGTTGCCCCTGCGGTTTGGCTTAGTTATCAAAACCTGGGAATCTGTCACCGAACAACTAATTACTCCCTATAAAACCCAACTGAAAGAATTATTTGCTAAACTGTCGGGCCAACGAGAAGTTAGCATTAAGATTTTTTGGAATAATCAGTGGGAATTACAAGCGGCTTTGGAGTCTAATCCTAAGTTAAAGCAAGAACGGGATGCGATGATGGGTAAAAACTTAAATATGGAAGAAATTATCCATATAGGTCAACTCATTGAAGCCACTGTATTGCAACGGAAACAAGACATTATTCAAGTCTTTAGAGACCAATTAAATCATCGAGCCCAAGAGGTGATTGAAAGCGATCCGATGACCGATGACATGATTTACAATGCAGCTTATTTAATTCCCTGGGAGCAAGAGCCCGAATTTAGCCAAAACGTTGAGGCGATCGATCAGCAGTTCGGTGATCGCCTAAGGATTCGCTATAACAATTTAACTGCACCCTATACCTTTGCCCAACTTGTCTAAGGAGAGTATTAGTTATGTTTCTCGATCTTTTATTTCTTCCTGTTACCGGTCCTATTGGGGGTCTGATCTGGATTGGGGAGAAAATTCAAGAGCGTGCAGATATAGAATATGATGAGGCGGAAAATTTGCACAAATTGTTATTATCCTTACAACTATCTTACGATATGGGCAACATTTCTGAGGAGGAGTTTGAAATTCAGGAAGAAGAACTTTTATTAAAAATTCAAGCCTTAGAAGAAGAAGAGGCGGCAGAAAACGAATCTGAATCTTCTCTCTAGAATTTTTCCATACTTCGCAGTTTCAGAACGTGCAATCTTTCCAACCCGATAGGCCATGAACAAAATCACAAATTGTAGCGGTGCTTAGTAAGGGCGGCTTTGACAAGCTCAAGAACTCGTTGAAGCTTGGTCATAACTAGCCCTTGATTAAGCCTTAATATTCTAGGTAAAAAGCTTGGAAATTACTAGAATTATTATTATTAGAGGAGTGAGCAACAGTTTTGGGGGAATCAGGTTTTTTAGATACACTAGGAGGGTTGGCTGTACGCAAATTTTGAATACTTTGTTCTGTAGTCTCAATTTGCTCTGTCACAAACGTGAGACGATTTTTTAATTGCTGAATCTGCCGCTCCATCATTTCTAATTTTTCTTGGATACGTTGTTTTTCAGTAATTAACTTATAAAGCTCAAGTTGGTGATCTGCTTCAGATTGTTTCCGAGGCATGGTGCTAATTTTAGATCTAATTGGTCTGGGTGGACGAGTGGTTGTCATAACAATCCCTGAATAACTTAGAATATTCTAGCATATCAACGCCCCAATATAAAAATTTGTAAAAAATCGTCAATTTTCTTTCGGTCAACCCTATGAAATTGTACAATCTATATACTTACGCTTTTTTGAAAACCCCCATAGAAAGCCTAAAATTACCCGTTGGAATGGCTAACCCATTGTTACTGATAACTGTTGGCTCTCTCTCGGCCGTAGTCGAACCCGAAGTTGGTTTAGACACTTTACAAAATGATGATGAACGCTTGATTCAATCGGTTTTATGTCATGATCGAGTCATCTGTGAATTATTTCAACAAACCACTATTTTACCCTTACGTTTTGGCACATCTTTTTTACAGACAGAAAATTTACTGACTCATCTTTGTTCTCATGGCCAAGAATATCAAGAAAAAATTGAAGAACTTGAGGGAAAAGGAGAATATCTTTTAAAATGTATTCCCCGTAAGCCAGAGGAGCCTGTACTCTCTTCTGAAAGCAAGGGCAGACAATATTTTTTAGCCAAAAAACAGCTTTATGAAGCCCAACAAGATTTTTATACTTTGCAAGGTTCAGAATGGCAAAATCTCGTCGATTTAATCAAACAAAGCTATCTATCAACGAGGATTATTACTGCTCCGGGGACAGAATCACGAATTTATCTTTTAGTTGATTTTCAAGAACAACCTTTACTAATCGAGCAAGTCTTGCATTGGCAGAAAGCTTGCCCCCGTTGGCAATTACAATTAGGACAAGTTTCTCCCCCCTATCACTTTACTTAACTTGATTTCTCTATGACTAACTTTAACTTGGTAAATAACGCTCTAAGTTGCTATGACACTCGACATTTAGTTATGTTTAGTGGCAAAGGAGGAGTGGGAAAAACCACCCTTTCCTGTGGATTTGCTCGCCGTTGGGCCAAATTATTTCCCGAAGAACAAATACTGTTAATCTCAACCGATCCTGCTCATTCTTTAGGGGATGTATTGCAAACAGAAGTTAGCGATCAAGCATTACCTGTAAAAGACTTACCCAACTTAAAAGTTAGGGCATTAGATGCGGAAAAATTGCTCTTAGAATTTAAAGAAAAATACGGAAAATTTTTAGAACTTTTAGTAGAACGGGGCAGTTTTGTTGAAGGAGAAGATTTAACTCCTGTTTGGGATTTAGACTGGCCAGGTTTAGATGAAATTATGGGTCTATTAGAAATTCAGCGATTACTTATTGACAATGTTGTAGATCGAATTGTTGTTGATATGGCTCCCTCTGGTCATACCTTGAATTTATTGGGGATTAAAGACTTTTTAGAGATTATTTTAAATTCTTTAGAGTTGTTTCAAGAAAAACATCGTGTTATTTCGCAAACTTTTTCAAAAACCTACAATGCCGATGATGTGGATGACTTTTTAGTCAAAACACAAGCAGAATTAACCGAAGGCAAACGAATCCTACAAGATCGGGATTTTACCCTTTGTTTAATTGTGGCAATTGCCGAACCGATGAGTTTATTAGAAACCGAACGATTACTCAATAGTTTGCATCACTTAAATATTCCCTGCGGCAGATTATTTATTAATCGCATTCTAACGGATCCTAATCAAAATTTAGATCGCTACAGTGAGCAACAGCAACTCTTGGATAAATTCCTAAAAATTCCAGGTCAAGAGACAATTTTCACCCTGCCCCAACAGGCAAAAGAACCCCTGGGAGGTGAAGCATTAGATCAGATCATGAGTCAAATTGAAATTATCGAAAAAGTAGAATTTATGGCCCCGCCTCCTATTCAATGGCCGCAAAAAATTCTGCCGAGTTTTAGTGATTTTATTGACGACAAACGCCAACTCATTATCATTGGTGGCAAGGGGGGAGTGGGAAAAACCACCGTTGCCGCAGCTATTGGCTGGGCGTTAGCTAATCGTCATCCCCAGCAAAAAATTAGAATTATTTCTATTGATCCGGCTCATTCTTTGGGAGATGCCTTTGGGACAAAATTAGGACATCAATCCACACAATTAACTGCTAATTTAAGTGGTCAAGAAGTTGATGCTAATATCGTTTTAGAAAAATTTCGGGATGATTATTTATGGGAACTGGCAGAAATGATTAGTGGTGAAGGTAAGGAAGAAGGGAACATCAAACTAGCTTATACTCCAGAAGCTTGGCGGCAAATTGTCGCTCAATCTCTGCCAGGAATTGATGAAATGTTGTCCCTAGTAAAAGTAATGGAGTTATTAGACCAGAAACAACAAGATTTGATTATTTTAGATACGGCTCCTACCGGTCATCTCCTGCGATTTTTAGAAATGCCAACGGCTTTAGGAGATTGGTTAAGTTGGATTTTTAAGCTTTGGATGAAGTATCAAGATGTCTTAGGGCGTGTAGATTTAATGGGACGATTGCGAATCTTAAGACAACAGGTGATGTCTGCCCAGAAAAAACTCAAAGACCCCCAACATACAGAATTTATTGGAGTTTTGCAAGCCCAAGATGCTATCGTTGCCGAACAACTGCGATTGACAGCATCTTTGAAAAAAAAGGGAGTCTATCAACGTTATGTCGTGCAGAATCGTTATCATGCTAATGAGGAAATTGATCGGGATTTATTCCCAGAGCAAACTTTGATCCGCTTACCCAGTTTACCCCGGTCAGTAGAACCTCTAGCCCGGGTCAAAGCCGCGGCAGATCTGTTATTTTAAAGGTAATTAGTCTTTAAAGTCGGACTTCTTAACCCCATCTATCACCCAGTCCCCATCCTTCACTTGACTCAGGAGAAATTTTATGGTAGAACTATTCAAAGGCTTTGAGCAATTAGTCGAACTGGCTAAAACCTTAGAGGAAAAACTGGAAAAAGGGGAAATTAAAACCGAAGTGCAGTTTAACTCTCGTTCCTTGAGTAACATCCCCCGTGCTGGCGGTATTCCCCGTTCAGGGGGAGTTTCTCGCCCGAGCAATGCTGGTGGGGATGATTTTGAGGTGAATCGCAATCGCGATACCCCCACCGATTCAGGGGTTGAAGACAGTGTGACACCGCCCGAAGGACCGACCACGGCTTCCCTGAAAGATGTTGGTGGCTTGACGGAAGTGATTAAAGAACTCAAGGAACTAATTGCCATTCCTCTGAAACGCCCCGACTTATTGGCCAAGTTAGGACTTGAACCCACTCGCGGCGTTCTCTTAGTCGGCCCCCCTGGAACTGGTAAAACCCTGACTGCCCGTGCTTTGGCCGAAGAACTCGGTGTTAACTATATTGCCTTAGTTGGACCAGAGGTGATCAGCAAATATTATGGGGAGGCTGAACAAAAACTGCGGGGAATTTTTGAGAAAGCCAGTAAGAATGCGCCTTGTATCGTTTTTATTGACGAAATTGATAGCATGGCACCCGATCGCAGTAAAGTTGAAGGGGAAGTAGAAAAAAGACTGGTGGCCCAATTGCTGGGTTTAATGGATGGTTTTGCCCAAAGTCAAGGGGTGATTGTTCTAGCGGCGACAAACCGTCCCGACCATCTTGACCCTGCCCTCCGTCGCCCCGGACGGTTTGACCGAGAAGTCCTCTTTCGGGTGCCTGACCGCAAGGGCCGTTTAGAAATCCTGCAAATTCTCACCCGTTCCATGCCCCTAGATGAATCAGTTTCCTTAGATCTGATTGCCGATAATGCGGTGGGATTTGTCGGGTCAGATTTAAAAGCCGTTTGCCAGAAAGCGGCCTATAGTGCTTTGCGGCGCCAGGTTCCTACAATTGACTCGCAAATTCCAGAAACAATGACGGTGGTCCAAGCCGACTTTTTGCAAGCCCTTAAAGAAGTTAAACCGGCGGTATTGCGGTCTGTGGAAGTGGAATCTCCCCATGTGGCCTGGGACAATATTGGCGGACTTGAACAGATTAAACAAACCCTACAGGAGTCTGTGGAAGGGGCATTACTCCATCCGCAATTATATACGCAAACCAAAGCCCAAGCTCCCAAAGGTATTTTACTTTGGGGTCCCCCCGGAACGGGAAAAACCTTATTGGCCAAAGCGGTTGCATCTCAGGCGCGAGCTAATTTTATCAGTATTAATGGACCTGAGCTTTTGAGTAAATGGGTGGGGGCGAGTGAACAAGCGGTGCGCGAGTTGTTTGCCAAAGCTCGTCAGGCAGCCCCTTGTGTGGTTTTTATTGATGAAATTGATACTTTAGCACCGGCAAGAGGTCGTTATAGTGGGGATTCAGGCGTGAGTGACCGGGTTGTGGGACAAATCCTCACGGAGTTAGATGGGTTGCAAACGGGGGCAACGATTTTAGTGATTGGAGCCACTAATCGCCCAGATGCCTTAGATCCAGCCTTATTGCGAGCAGGACGGTTAGATTTACAGTTAAAAGTTGATTTACCGAATGCCTCTAGTCGTTTAGCAATTCTCGGGGTCCATAATGATGAACGTCCTTTAGAGGATGTGGATTTAGGCTATTGGGCCGAGGCAACCGAAGGCTGGAATGGCGCAGATTTAGCGTTATTATGTAACCAAGCGGCACTGATGGCAATTCGTCGTTATCGCCATCAGGGAATGACTGACCCAACTGAGATTCGCATTACAACGGCTGATTTTAATCATGCTTACCAACTGTTGGTTGAACAGCGTGCCAATTGATTTTTTTCCCCCCTACTTAAATAAAGTAAGGGGGGAGAATCTCAACTCAGGAAAACCATCCTAAAAAGAAAAATTTGCCAAAATGTCTGCATTGACTGTTTGTCTGCGATATTGTCTAGCTTTTGAGCGTTTTTTCCAGCTGGGCTACCCTTGCTTTCTGTTGCTTCAAATCGGCTAGTTGTTTTAGTAATTGTTCTCTGACTTCATAGCGATAGGCAAAAAAATGCTCACCTATCCCTAGGGTCGCTAGATACTCTTCTAGCAGACGGGGTTTGACCCAGGCAATCACTGCCAGTTGCCACCAGAAACGGAAGCGCGTCGGTCGGACAATCCCCTGCCGCCAGAGCAAGGAACGGAACAATTGCCACTGTTGCCAATCTAATTTACGGTTCGATTTGCCGCGCCATCCCCCCATGATCATGAAATGGTTGAAGGTTCGTTTCAGGTAGTTAACAGGCTCGTAGATTTCCCAGAAAGCATCGATGTATTCTTCGGTAATCTCTTCCACCGGGCGAGTTGGCTCAAAGTTCATCATTGCTCCCTGATGGAAAGTACCCATGCCATCCACCAGACGACCTTCCCGTTGCAGGCGATTCCATAGGGCGGTATTTTGCAGGGCCTGGAGCAGGCTAAACTGCCCTTGGGGAATACTTGCCTCCATAATAAAATCTTTGATCCGCTGCCCTGCGCCTGGTTTCTCATTGTCAAAACCGATAATGAAGCCAGACATAATCTGCAGCCCCATGCGGGTAATTTTGTGACAGGATTCGATCAGGGATTGGCGGGTGTTTTGAACCTTGTTAATGCCCATTAAGCTATCGGTATCTGGTGTCTCAATCCCCATAAACACCAGCATAAAGCCGGCCTTGACCATTAGCTCGATCAGTTCGCTGTCTTCGGCCAGATTAAGGGAAGCTTCCGTAATCAGTTTAAAGGGATACTGGTGTTGCTCCATCCAGGGGATCAACTCCCGCAGAAACACCTTGGCATTCCGCTTATTGCCAATGAAGTTGTCATCCACAACAAAAATGTAGCGCCTCCAGCCCAGTTGATATAACGTCTCCAACTCAGCCAACATTTGTTCTGGGGTTTTGGTGCGAGGTTTGCGGCCATAGAGGTTGATGATGTCACAAAATTCGCATTGAAAGGGGCAACCGCGAGAAAACTGCACGGTAATCGCCAGATAGGCATCCAGATCTAGTAAATCATAGCGGGCGATCGGTGTCATGGTTACATCTGGTTTCTCACTGGCTCTAAAGACACCACTCGGTTCACCCCGCTCCAGGGCCGCCAGGAACAGAGGGATTGTCAGTTCTCCTTCATCGAGAATCAGGTAATCTGCCCCAGCTTTTTGGGCAACTTCTGGATAGGAGGTGGGGTAAGGCCCGCCTACAGCCACTTTTTTACCCAACTGCAACCCTTTGGCAATCAATTCTTGAAAGTCCTTTTTCTGAATGATCATGGCGGAGATGATTACCAAATCGCACCACTCCCAATCCGAAGCCGTTTCTAATCTGACATTGCGATCAACAAACCGGATTTCCCAATCCGATGGTAACAGGGCTGCCACCGTAATTAAACCCAGGGGCGGATTGGTTGATCTTAAACCGGCTAGATCTAAAGTCTCTTGATAGGACCAAAAGGAGTTGGGCATCAGCGGCCATAGTAATAGGGCTTTCATTCAGGTGTCTCCAATGAAGAAGCTATATGCTTTACATACTAGCCACAAAGCCTAAGTCGATCAAGACTGTTTTAACATCTTTTTTTACTAATAAATTAGTTCTAAATAAATCGTTAAAAAACAGCAATTTTTTCGAGATTAGCACAATTAAATGCACGATGCTTGCTAAAAACTCGTGTTTTCCCATTTTTATCAACGCAATCTAGAGGCTGTTTGCCTCTTTTGGGTATTTTTGGTTAGGTTCCCTAAAAAATGCTGATTCTGAAAAACCCTCTTAAAATTCGCAAGCACCGAATAGTAGGGGTTTCAGTCCCTAGGAAGTCTGTTTTATCGGTAAAACACCAGTTACTAGACATCTCGACAATGACTATTTCTGGTCAGATAAACATAAGCGTAATTACACTATTTTATACCGAACCATCATGAATCAACCACCAGAAAACATAGTTTATATCTCTTTAATTTTGGAAGATGAATAAATTAGATAACTGGTAATTATAGTCATATTTATGACCAAGATAAATTATACTCAGCTAGTTGATTCGATTAATTCTCCTCACTTAGGAGAGGGACAATCTCGCAGATAGCCAGTCAATCATCCTCGAGTGTGATTATCTGGTTTTAACTAATTGCGGTAAAATTAACCTAAATTCTCTATCGGCAAATTCGATGACTTCCTTCACTACTTCCCTGGCTCTTTTAAGTCAATTTAAATTGGGAGATTTAAACTTAGAAAATCGTCTTGTGCTTGCTCCCATGACGCGCGCGCGAGCCGGAGAAAAACGTCTTGCTAATGAGATAATGGCCGAGTATTACCGGCAAAGGGCCAGCGCGGGATTAATGATTACGGAAGCGACGGTAATTTCTCCCCAAGCTAACGGTTGGCAAAATACCCCCGGTATCTACACCGATGAACAAGCGCAAGCATGGCAAATGGTGACTAAAATCGCCCAAAGAAAAGGAACACCAATTTTTTGTCAATTGTGGCACTGTGGTCGCGCTTCTCATCCCAGTTTTCAGGAAAATGGGGCTTTACCCGTTGCCCCTTCCGCAATTAAGATTAAGGGGGAGTTGCATACACCCATAGGCAAACAGCCCTACGAGACCCCTAGAGCCTTAGAAACCGAGGAAATCCCCACAATTGTCGCCGATTACCGCCAAGCCGCTCAGAGGGCAAAATTAGCGGGGTTTGATGGCATAGAAATTCACGGGGCTAATGGTTATTTAATCGATACTTTTCTACAATCGGCCACTAATCAGCGTCAGGATAAGTACGGTGGCAGTTTGGCAAATCGCTATCGTTTTTTACAGGAAGTGGTCGAGGCAATTTTAACTGTTTTTCCCAGTCATCGGGTGGGGGTGCGTCTGTCTCCCAATGGAGTTTATAATGACATGGGTTCCGAGGATTTTCGAGAAACTTTTCTCTATATTGCCCAAAGATTAAATGAGTACAATTTAGCTTATTTGCATCTGCTAGATGGCTTGGCTTTTGGTTTTCATCAAAAGGGTCAACCGATGCTTTTATCCGAGTTTCGGGCTGTTTTTAATAGTGCATTAATCGGCAATTGTGGTTATACAAAAGAAACTGCTGAAGCCGCTATTCAGTTAGGAGATGCGGATTTAATTGCTTTCGGTCGCCCCTATATCAGTAATCCCGATTTGGTGGAAAGATTCGCCAATAATTGGCCCCTTAATCCCGATGCTGAGATGAAAGATTGGTATTCTTTTGACAAGGAAGGTTATATCGATTTTCCCAGTTATAAACCCTAGTTAAGTAGCTGGTTATAATTAAATCAAAAATGGATTTTAGGTTCGATCCCCCCTGCCCCCCTTAATCTGTCCTTTAGTCACATCTTTCTTAACATTTCAAACCTTTGTAGCACAAGGCTTTCAAGACTCGGTTAACAATCTGTAATATTCCTTGTTGACACCCTTACTGACAAGGAAAAAACTGAAATCAAGTCAGGATAAGGGTTGGAGTGCTTACTGAAAAAATTGTTAAGAAAGATCCCTATAAGAGATAGCTTAATAAGGGGGGCATCTGATAATTTTTAACGCCTACCTACTTACTTATAGCTATCAGTCATCAGCCTTGAAGACGTTATTAAACAAGATGTAGTATGAAAGCTGGTCAGGATAATCTTGACACCGATAATTCAGAAACTCGGCCGCCAAACTTGGATTTTCTTGTCAAAATTGCTGGCAACGGTACGCCCATCTCCACTGAGGGCGATCATTCTAGGTGAATCGAAAGATTTGGGAGAGGAAGGGGAGTAGCTAAAAATCTCCTTTTTGGTGTTTAGGTTCCATAATCTAATGGTTTCATCGGAACTGCGGCCAGCAATTATCTTGCCATCTTCGCTGATAACTATCAAACAGATATCGGCGGATGACCCTGCTTGGAGAGGAGAATCTTTCCAATCGCTATCTTTCCAAATTCTGATATTTTCTTGGCAACTGCTACTAGCGGCGGTCGTTCCATCGGCACTGACGGCAACCGAGGGGGCTTCCCATGAATTGATAGAGCGAAAAATGCGTGGTTCGTATGGGTTATTGCCTTGTTTTTGCCAAAAACTGATTTCACCGCCCGAATGTCCGCTGACGATAATTGATGCGTCTTGATTGATGGCAAGGGATACCACCTCTTTTTCCACCGGTAGCGTCTCGATTAAATTTCCCGTTGACAGATTCCAGAGTTTAACTGTTGTATCTTTTCCACCAGTAACCAGTGTATTGCCATCGGAACTTAAGGCTAGGGCGATCAAACCTCGTTGGTTTGGCAGGGTAATACGTTCTTTCCCCGTTTTTAAATCCCAAACCTTGATTGTGCCATCTTCACTGCTGCTGGCTAATATCTGTTGATCGTTACTTATAGCGATCTCTAAAATAGCTTTTCCGTGTCCTGCTATGGTTTTTTTCCGTTTTCCAGTTGCCACGTCCCACAGGTAGATGTTCCCTTTCTCATCCCCACCTAGCAAAGTTTGACCATCTTCGTTTAGTACAAAAGAATTAATCTGGCTCGACGGCTCAATCAAGGGAAGTTCTTCAACCGTTGGTTTATTTGGGAACAAGAAATTCAACAACGGCAAAGAAAGCCCACCAATTGTAAAGATAAAAATTACCCAGAACCAACGTTTAAACCTCGATGGTGGGGGAGGTGGAGGTGGTGGCGGCGGGAGAATTACGGTATCAGGAGGAACAACAACAGGCGTTTTTTCCCGTCCAGCGGAACCAGGCAAGCTGGTTAACATTTTTTCAGCAAAGGTGAAGCGATCACGGGGGTGGAAACGGACAGCGCGATCGATAACGGCGGCTAAATTCGAGTGGAGGCCGGGCGCATCTTTTCGCCAGAGGATTTCACCGGTGTTGGGGTCTCTGGCGAGAGCTTGAGGAGTTTTGCCCGTCAGCAGGAAAATTGCGGTTAGACCCAAGCTGTAGAGGTCGCTGGAGCGAACTGGATGGCCAGCTGCTTGTTCTGGTGCCATGTAGCCAGGAGTTCCCAATGGGACTGTTTTATTGCCGCCATTGATGTTGTTCACCTCTTTGACAATACCAAAATCAATGAGAACTGGTTTACCGTCGCTGGCCCGCAGGATGATATTGTCGGGTTTGATGTCCCGGTGGATGATTCCTTGGCCGTGGATGTAGTCGAGGACGGGTAGGAGTTCTCGCAAAATTTCTTCTACTTCCGCTTCCGAGAGGTTGCCTTCTTGTTGGTGTTTTTGACTGAGGGTGATCCCTTCAATCCATTCTTGGACGAGGAAAAAATTTTCTCCTTCTGAAAAGTAGTCGTAAAGTTCGGGAATTTGTGGGTGATTTCGCCCTAATTTTTCTAAAGTGTCGGCTTCTCGCCGGAAACGTTCTTCAAACCAACCGGGAGTTGGTGCTGTGCCAGTTGTAGCCTCATCTGGCTTTAGTTGCTTGATTACACATTTGCGGCCGGACGGCATACGAGTATCGATCGCGAGGAAAGTTTCGCCAAAACCGCCTCTACCTAGTTGTTCCAAGATTTCATAGCGATTGTTTAGCATTTAATAGCGACTGTCTAATAGGAATGCTGTTATTTTAAAATAGATAAATCCGTGGGGGTGATTTTCTTTTCAACCCTGGCTGCCGAACATCACTAATAAAAAGCCGGCAATTAATCCACGAGTCGGGGAATTGACAGATCGCAATCCTTTATCCACATTTTTGTCCGAGAGGGTTCATAGAAAACCTGCCAAATTTTATATCCCTGTGGATCGGTTGCTGTAATGCCAGTTAGCAAGACCACCTGATCAACGATTAGATAACTTCCTCTAGTTCCTTTCTGAGCATCATACACTCTACCGTCCGCTCGAATCCTATGATTTTGACAATTTCCCCCCCGACGGGGTTTGATAATAGCAACAACATTACGAAAATTGCTTTCTTGATGTCGGGACCAATTTTGAGCTTCTACGGGAAACCACACCCCGCTACCAATAGCAGGGACGAAACTCAGTACAGCAAGTAAAGAGAAAATTAATTTCATAGAGAGCAGAGTTTAACTGAAAATGGTGGTTATATTGAGCCGCAGGAACAACCGAAGCATCCCGATGATTTACCGTGGTGACTTCATTATAAACTTCTTGGGGAATGATAATTTAGCCAAAGAGTTTTTGGAGTAAGTTAAGTTGACCAACTTTGCCTTTTTCTCATACTCTCAAATCCCTAGTAAACCCTGAAACCCGATGCCAAGCTTGCCCATCTTCTTCTGTATCAACGGGCATTATATCCTTCCAAAAACTCCAATAACTTTTCTTCCCAAGGGTTCAGGTAGGGACGTTTCAAAGAACCCAACGTTTCTAGAATAGCCCTCACCGTCTCCTCTTCCCCTAACGATCGGAGATGAACCAGACGATCGCTCAGTTGTTGCATATTTTGCCGGTGGTCGGGGGAATACTGCAAATCCCTTAAATTCTCCTCTCTAACGGTATATTCACCGTTCCAAGCCCGCACCAGACAGGAAAATTCTCTCACCTCGATCACGATACACCAACAACCACCCAATCCTCTCAGTTCGGGGTTATCTTTGATCAGTATTTCGCAAACATCACCGACCCGGTAGGGTATGGGAATTTTGGTTCGCTCCAGGATGCGCTGTACAATATCCTTGACGATGCGACCAGACGGCACTTTACCACCAGCAGCTTCTACCGCCTGCTGCCACACTTCTCTCTGTTGGTCTGGTTCTAGTTGGATCAAAGGGCGCACTTGTCTTTCATTCGTCGGTAGAACTTCCACCAATGGTGGAACTTTATCGCTAGAGTCACCCAAAAGTTCCACCAATGGTGGAACTTTTGCTAAAAGATTGTCAACCACACCGGTAGCCTCGATCAGTTGGTACGAGCGCGACTGTTTCATCCCGAATCGGTCTTGAACGTACTCATCAAAAGTCTTGTGGGTAGAACGGTACAGTCGTCTATCTCGCAGTTCCTTCAAGGCTGTTCCCGCCTCATAGAAAGCCCTTTCTACCTTGCGTTCCCAGAACAGACGTTGACGTTCCTCTTCTGGTGTCAGGTCATCGACCACCTCTACCCGTACCGATTGCGGGGGAAATAGATCCAGTTCTAGGTTGACCGCCCCTTCCGGTTCGGGTGGCAGCCGTTTACGGTTCTTTTTAGCCCAATCATCCAGCCACACCCGGGGCGAGGCGAACTTCGTGGTGGCCTTAACGGGAATATCGAGGACAAAACCGTTCGCGCTGACGGTCCGCTTGGCACTAAAAGAATTGGGCGTTGCTGAATCAAGGTATGAATGACAACCTTGCACCTATCCAAAAGTTAGTTTGGGTCTAGGTTTTAAAAATCCCACAAAAGAAGATTCATATCTCAAATCAGCAACGCCAAAAATCTGACCGTGTGGTCGAGGATTCCCTAGATTCCCTCAAACAGTCCCCAGAATTAATCGCAAAGAAGCTGATCCAACGTACCAAGAAGGAACCAGAACAGATGACCTAACCTTGATCCTACAGGGTGCGATCAATCGAGAACGCCGTCGTCTGTTACATTGGTTTCTCATCTGTCAGATCACGGGTTTGTTATCTGGTGGGGTCATATCCTTTTCTCTCAAAGGTGAACCCCTATCGGGAGCGGGTTGGGGATTGGGCATCGGTAATCCCCATTTCGGGGTGTCCGTCGGTTTTCTATCGAGGAAATAGTCCTCACCCGATAATCACGCTTAAGGTTGCGACCACGCGGTTGACAAACTCGAATGGTAGAACCTCTCCGGTTGTTTTCCACCAGCGAGTATTAAGATCAACCGTTCTCACCTGCTCGGCTATTACCGAGCCGCGCACCGCAAAACCGTCGGGAATAGGGATCATTGTTTTGATCCCTGGCTTGATTGTGCTTGTTATGGGACTCACCACGACGATTCCTTTCCGGTCAGCATTAAATTTCCCGTGACTCAGCACCAGACAGGGACGCGCATCTCCTGATTGCTCTCTTCCACTTGTCGGGTTCAAATTGATTCTGATTACCTCTCCCCGTCGAATATTCATATCATCTCCTTACCACCCGGCCCGCTTTCAACGAAATCGAGTATATCTTCTGGATACTGAAAGTCTTCTGGAATGCTGGCCAATAGCTGATCGAGCGTTGGATTGCATGGCTTCTTGGTAATCACAAGAGCGTCCTTTGATTCTGTGAGTTCAACAATTGAATTCTCGTTGAGTCCGAAGCTTTCAGCGATCTTGTGGGGAATTCGGAATCCAAGACTATTTCCCCATTTTTTTAGTTCGATATCCATGACGACAATCCCCATTATATTATTATACATTGTATAATAATATAATATAGCGCACATAATTATCTCTGTTTCGATAAGACAAAGGGATTGGAACGTTCCCCTGAATTGCAGACCCTCGACGAGCGCATCGCCCTGATCGATCGCCAGTTACAGTTGGCTGGACAACGTATCGACCAGGCCAACGCCCGACAATGGACGGGTTATCTCACCACCGACCCGATCGCCATCCTGCAAAATCTGTTTGGGGGTGGTCAGGTACAACAACAGAGGATGGCCATCACCGACCTCGAAATCAGGGCGGCCGACCTAGAGGCGGCCAGGGCTGAATTGGAACGTCAACGGGCTGCCAAACGCTCTCAACTCGAAGAACAGGTCTTGACGCTGGTGATCGGTTATGAAACCGCCGGCGATCGGAAACGGGCGATATTAGCCCAACTGTCCAATCACGACCTCTTGACCAGGATTACCGAGATCGATTACCGTCTGGGCGGTTCATCCACCGAAACCTATCTAACAAGAATCGCCCAACGAGAACAGTTAGAGATTCAGTGGAACCGTTACCGTCTCGAACGGGAAGCCGCTAAACGACAACTTCTATCCCTGACTGGGTTTTCCCACCCCCCTTATCAAGGGGGGCAGGGGGGATCGAAACCCCTGGGGAAACTACTGGGTAATGAGTTGGAATAATTGTAAATTTTTGTGGAGAAGTGAAATCAGATCGAAGAATTGTCACTAGACTACCAGAAAAGTTCTGTTATTTCAGCTTATTTTCAGGAATCTACTTAAAGCTTTTGGGTGTGATATAGGGAAGACTTTCTGAGATCATGCCGAACTGGAATAATCTCAGAAACTTTCCGTATAATGTGTTGGGTTTGCTGAAGGAGTTTGTTGGTGGGGTTAGTAGTCAGTAGCAGGTCGTTAGTCTGGGAAATCAGAATAACAGAATGACCTCGCAGGTCTGGAAACGGAACCTTCGAGATCGAAGATAGAAAGTGCAGGGGTTTTGAGTCCCTCAGATCGATTTCTCAACGTTTGTCTCTTGCACTTGTTTGACTAAAAAAATCCCTAAACCGTTTTCTAGCAAAGCTTACACTAATTGTCAGCAAGCCCTATGTAGTTAGCGGGTTCCACTTTAGCAGTTTTAATTTGAACAAAAGAGGTTAGAAGTTTATGATTAACTACGGATTTGTGCAGACCAATGAATTTACGCCTGCTCCTTCTGGCGGAAACAATCCTTGGCGACCAATTGGCAACATCGCAAATTGGTCTTACGATGCCCAAGAAAAGTCATTCCTCTTGACGGCAGCATCGAGCAGTAGTATTCAAATCAAGATTTACATTCTTGGACCTTCCTCCTTTAGAGTTAGGTTTAATCCAAACTCTACCGACTACTCAAAAAATCTATCCAATGCGGTAGTAAATCGTAACTTGGGTGACACCGGAATCAATTATATACAAGATAGCACTGGTAACTCACTCAAAATTACTCTTGATGAAATTACCATATCTATCGGACTAAACCCCTATGGCATAGCAGTGTTTCGCGGATCGCAATTGGTTCACAAAACTAGCTATGAATATAACCTGGTTTATATTCCCTTTGGTTCGGAAGTGACGGCCTGCTTTATGAACGTTGCTCCTGGTGCCGGGTATTATGGTTTTGGGGAAAAGGCGGGCATAAACCTCAACAATAATTTCCATACCACGACCTTTTTTAACTATGACAATTTTCAGTACAGTGGCTCAAACAGTGCCGATGGTGATAATTATCCAGTTATTCCCAGTAACAGCCAACCTGGTCCATTGAATATACAAGAACCACTCTATAACTCCATGCCAGTTTTAATCGAGTGGAATCCTGCTCCATCAGGTGATTTTGCTGGTTCTTCCTATGCCAATCTCATTTTCTTAGATAATCCCTGTCAAACTTACTTCAACATTCAGACTAATGACTACTCTCAATACATGACCGGGAAATATTACTTTGGTTCACTCTATAACGAGATGGACTACTACTTTATAACCGGAAGCGACATCGCCTCAGTGTTAAATCAATTTAATGTTTTGACTGGGCCCAGTCCTATGCCTCCGATGTATGCTCTGGGATATCATCAGGGAGGATATGGATACTACAACAAGGAGCGCCTTCTGAATGTAGCTAAGTCCTATCGAGACAATAATATTCCCATTGATGGTTTACATATTGACGTTGATTTTCAAAACAACTACCGTACCTTTACCAGTAGTCAAGAGAAATTTGGCAATGTCAATGATTTATTTAATCAGTTACACTGCATGGGATTTAAGTGTAGCACCAACATCACGGGCATTATGACCATTGTTCCTTGGGATGAAAGTGCCAAGACCAATGACTCGAAACCACCTTATCCATGCGCTCCCTACGTTGTTACCGCTCTTGGAGAAAACGGCGATGTTGTTCAGCGTAATGTGATTCAAGATGGCAGAGCCAAAAAGGTATTTATTTGGGATGAGTATGTAGATGGACCAGGACAACCCCGGCCATTTCTCACCAACGAAAACTACGGTTGTAATGAAGGATTCAATCCCTACTTTTCTCCAGGACACGTTACTGATGTTGCTGGTTGTGGTGGAATTCCCTTGGGAACCTATGGCTACTACGCCGATTTGCTCAGATCCGAAGTGAAGACTTGGTGGAGTGGTAACTATTATGGACTCCTAGACAGTGGACTGGATATGATTTGGCAAGATATGACTTGTCCTGCCGTAGTGACAAGCTCCGATGCGGTAGTTCATTACAAGACTTTACCTGGGGATCTCCTGATGAGTAATCTTAATGGCAAGGTTAATCCTGATGGCAGTTTAGTCTCCCCAGTCCCTAATGCCAAAATCCATAATGCGTATTCTCTCAACATGATCCAAGCCACCTATGAAGGCTTGACCCGCATTAAAAATCACTTACCTGATGGTCACTACAATAAAAACAAACGAAACTTCATTATTGCCCGTGGGGGGTATATGGGAGTACATCGCTATGCTGCAAGTTGGACAGGAGATTCGGCCTCATCGTGGGAGTTTTTATCTATTAACATTCCTCAAGTTCTTAATTGGGGGATGAGTGGCCAACCTTTCAGTGGATGCGATATTGGTGGATTTGCTAACGGTAATACACCATCCGGACAGGTTAATAATCCGTTTAGCACCGATCCCCATAACCCTCCTTACATTATTGGTGGTCAACCTGCTCCTAACCTCCTAACTCGTTGGATGACTATGGGGGCGTTTTTACCCTGGTATCGTAACCATTACAACGGTTATACCAAGGCTTATCAAGAACCCTACAATTACTCTCAATATCCCCACGACAACAGTACATATAATACTGATGTTATGCCAGCTTGCAAAAAGTACATTGAAATTCGTTATAAACTGCTCCAGTTGTTTTACGATGCTATGTACGAATGCACCCAAAACAATCTTCCCGTTTGTCGGGCAATGTTTTTGAACGATCCTCAGGATCCAACTCTCTATCCCTTAACCGGTGTTAATGAGGTACTGCTGACTCCATACAATTCCAATCAGCAATACGAATATGACACGAATAATTCCTATCGGGTTGCCGATCAATTTTTTGTGGGACATGACCTACTGGTAGCCCCTGTTGTGCTGGAACGTTGGGAATCTAGCTCTTACAGTCCTGGTAAGACAAATTACTATCCTTCTCGCCCTGTTTATTTGCCAGAGGGATTTGATTGGTATGACTTTAATGGAAGCTTCACACCGCCAGTAACTGATGATTTGGGTCCGACCACACTACATGGAACACTCAATCGGGCGACCCAGGGCGGTCAACTTATCACTTGGAATACTTCCCAACTAGATCTGGTTCCTGCTTATATTCGAGAAGGGTCTATTATTCCTGTGCGGCAATTAGAGCAATATGTAGGAGAATTGAAGCAAAATTACCTGACCTATAATATCTATCCAGGCAAAGATAGTAGCTATCTTTGTTATCAGGACGACCATATTAGTATGGATGCTGAGGTTAAACAAGCTTATCGAACAACCTTGATTACCCATCAACAACAAAATGATATTTCTGTACAGGAAATTTCTCTGGTTCGGCAGGTCGATAACTATCTTCCGCCAGAAGAGTTCTACTATATTGCCTTATTAGGACAAACTAAAGCACCAGATTCAGTTAATTCTAACAAGACAAGTCTAAGTGCTGTATCAAATTTGGGAGAATTAGCTAACTCGCCGACCAATTGTTATCACTATAGTAGTGATCGACAAACAATCTTTATCAAAATCTTCGATAAAGATGCAAAGATGATGATTTTAGTATCGGGGCTGCAAGCTTTGACTTAGTCCCATAGGTATCTCCAGAAAATTAATATTTTGCTTTGTTCCCATCAGAGTTTGATCTTTAATCTTCGGAGATGACAATAATTACTACCAACTTGGAGGATTAGTATGCAACGAATTCTTAGAATCTTTCTTGCTTATATATTTAGCTTGAGTTTGCTATTTTATAGCTTACCAGCCCGAGCCGAATTACCGACAAACATAGAGAAGGATAATACTTTATCCTCTTTGATCGTCCCTAAAATTCCCGTTGATATTCCCATGGGACTTAAAGCGGAACAGAAATTGCTCGTTAAGAATTTTCCTGCGTTACAGAGGCTTTTTGATTTATTCTCTTGGCAAGCTTTTATTGCTCTCAATTGGCCTCTTGATGCTCAAAAAAATCCTCTTCCTAAATTAACCGATCCTGGCACTCCTCGTTGGTTAACGTTTCACGAAAGTCTGCAAGTATTCCGTCCTGATGGTAGTGCGCCTGTAGAAACTACTCCGATTATGTGTAAAAATAACAAGGAAAATCGGCGGGAACTTTATGTTACCAGTTCCGTATTTTCCAACAAGGTGGACAAAGATATTGCTGATGAAGTCAATCAAGCTTTTACCTCTCCTCTCTACGATCAAAATGGACAAGAAGTTCGCTACGAAATCTTTCTTAATGATCAAGAATTTCAGTACATCGTAGAGAACAAGCTTTACAACTTGGATGGTCAAATTGCTTTTTCTCAAAATCATCAGCCAGTCAATTTCCCTTCTGGCGATTTCGCCACAGATAAGAGTGGAGTTATGGAAGTTAAATTGGCTTGGAAAGAATTAGACCCTAAACGAGATATCCCCAGTCGCTTTTATACCCAAACCTTGTTGTTACCTGATCTTGATAAGAATGGGGAACCCATTTTAGATGGCAACGGCAAGTTTAAAAATTGTCAGAAGCAGCTAATGGGTTTAGTGGGAATGCACATTTCGACAAAAACTAAGTCTTCTCCTCAGTGGATTTGGGCAACGTTTGAACACGTCGATAATCTAAACGCAAATGATTTGGAGAAGGTGGATGGGAAATCTTTATACGCCTTGTTCCACGATTTCAGCCCTGCCGGGCAAACTTTACCCGTGAATGTTCCACCAATCCCCCGCAATCCCAACACGGGCAAACCCGATCCCAACGGTGTTCTGAAAACTCAGGTGTCCCGTCCGATTCCTATTCCCAAAGCAAAGCAAGCATTAAACCAATCAATGCAGCTACTTTTGGCAACTGAGGAATCCCCATTACAGTATTATCAACTCATCGATACTCAGTGGCCAACTGCGCCCTATCCTAATAATTCTGGTTATGCGGCCATTGCTGGAGGACCTTCTCCGGACAATCTCCCTGATGCTATTACCCGTAAGTCCACAGGGTCTCCTGCCCCAGTTTATTTAACCAATAGCATTATGGAAACTTATCTTCAAACTGGCAATCAAGAGGCTCATTTTCAAGAAAACACTTTTCCCTTTAATGGCACTCCGGTATTTGGTACGGAAAGCTGTATGGCTTGCCACTTTTCGGCGGGAATTGCTACCGGATATGTAGAGAAAGTAATTAATTCAGCGACGGTGCAGAAAGTTCCCATTTTTGGAGGAGATTTAAGTGCTGACTTTAGCTGGCTGCCTCAACTAAAGGCAAATTGGGCTAAGTGAGAATGTCTCTTGGCAATTTTCGATGATGGCTTTCTCGATTGATCTCAATAGAGCGATCAATCGAGAAAACCCATCCAGTAACTCGCAAGCGGGCATTAGCCTGATGGTAGAAGATACCCGTAATATTCTCGTCGTCGAACCCTGTCGGGGTAAGGCCGCTCTCGCTGCGGAATTCCTAACCACCCTTCGACACGCTCTAGCGAGAGCGATACAAGCTCATTACAAATTGGAAGCCGAAGAATTGGCCTCGGAAAAATTGGGTGAGCAGGGAAGATACATTTTCTTTTGGGAGTCTGCCGAGGGAGGAGCGGGAGTCTTATACCATTTCTCTAAATGAAAACTACACATCGAATTTAAGTCACCCTTTTTAAGGGGGATTTAGGGGGATTAAACTTCTGTAGTCAGACTTTGGAGAATTGCTATTATCTTGACCCTTTAAAGCTCTTTTCTCCCTTTGAGTCGCTTGAACAATCAAATCTAGTTCCTTCTCTGCTGCTTCTAATAATGCCTCTCTTTGTAGTTGATTTATCTGGGCAATTAAGGGATTCCGACAAGCAATTAATCTTTCGTCGGGATAATCTTCACTCTCAAATTCCACTAAGTTTACCTGATCAAATAACCCTAATTGAATCACTTCTACTTCAGCCAGTTTCCGAGTTTGAGGCTTAATTAGGGTTTGCTGAAAAAGTTTGTTGGTGGGGGCAGGGTGTAGGGTGTGGGCTTCGGCCGTGAGCTCAGCCGAACGGGTGTAGGGTGTAGGGTTTTACCGATTTTGAGGTAGTCAGTTACCTAATTTTCAGGGAAAAAGTACCTGAATTCTACCCACGATCACTCCAATGGTCAGCACTTTTTGGGTAAAAAAAAGCCTAAAAGCCTTATCCAACAAAGTTTTTAGATTTATTCAGCAAGCCCTAGTTAAACCAGTAATATAGTCTAATCCTTCTATCGATTTTACTAATTCATTGATTTTTGAGTTGGTTAAAATACCTCGATCACTTACCCAGACCACATTTTCAATCCCCCAACCCTTTCTGACTTTCTCAATTTGTCCAGCTAAAGTAGCACTGTCTGAGGTGTTTCCTTCAAAGACTTCTACCGCTATCGGACAACCCTTAGCTGAACATAACAAACCAAAAACTATCTGAGTTTTTCCTTTCTTTTTATCTCGATTATAACCATATTTTCCCAGTTCACAACCATTTCCTTCTAGGTAGGCGTTCGGCGAGACTTCGGCGTGAGCTCAGTCGAACGCTCAGCCGAGCCGTAGAAGTGACATCATACAAGACTAATGTTCCTGATTCTAAGTGTTTAAGTGCTAGGTGCTTCTCAATTTTCTCTTCTTTTTCTAATAACCAATCTAAGGCGTTATATAATTCGTCTTCGTCGGCTTTCTCTAAGTCTAACAATTGTCCTAAACTCTGACTACAAGTCTCGCTATTAAACCCTCTCGCTGTGGCTAGTTTCGATTTAGGATTGATGATTCTTGCCACAATCATCGCCACCACTAAGTTTCTGATTCGGGAGGATTTTTCACTGATTATTTTATCTAAACCCAATTTTTTAATCGTCTCTAAAATAGCCATTACATGACCATGAGGAAGACTTCTAATCACTTCAAAATGATTGGGAATGCCTTCAGTCATGGACAGTGTTGCTCCTTTAAGAGCCAGTTTTAGATTGTCGATAATATCATCGGGTAATTTTGAGAGACAGAATTAAAATGAGATATGCGATCACACTACAAGAGCTTTCTGTAACTTCTACTCTAGAATTTATCTACAATCTTCTGAAAAATTTCATTCGGAATAGAATGATCTTGAGTGTAGACTTTATCATACTTTTCTTCCAGTTTTTCCCAATCAATCGAAGAATCTGATAAAACTTCCCTTTCAAACAGATCTAACGCTTTTCCAGACAAGCCTTTGGCTAAACACTGTTTCATCGCTAATCGACTTTCATCGATTTCTCCAATACACTCAAATGGAGTATGCTCTTCTAATCCTATCATTTGCCTAAAAATCATGAGTAAGTCTGGATCGTCGAATAAATTAACCCCAAAAACCCGATCTACAGCTATGGGATCAAATCTAGACATCAAGCCTAGCCAGATATAAGCACACTTAGGGCATTTTTTACACCAGGGCTTTTTGATATTACAAGAATGAATTTTAGGCAGAAATCCTGGATAGTGACTCAGCTTCTTGAAAATGCGGAAATCATAGACAGGCTGTAAAATTCCGAAGTAAGTAAAATTCGATAATAGATGATTTTGAATAAATGCATTTAACATCTGTTCTGCCTCCAATCCTTTTCCCCATTGATGATTGACTTCTTTACCCAATTCATCCCAGAATAAATTCCCCGTGTTAGCACTTTTTTCATTAGCTAAACTTAAGGATTTATAGCCTTCATAAAGCATAAGAGGCAAGGATTCAAAGATAGAAACCGGTGTTTCAGGAGCGGTAATTCCTGAATTTTCCGAAAAATACAAAGGAAACAGAGGGAAATCTAGAAAGTCATCAATAATGGAAATTCTATGGGTTTTAACGGGATGGGTTTCTGTGACCACTTCAGAAATTAAATTATGTTGTAAATCCGCTTTGCCATAAACGCTATGAGAGTATTGCATGGTGGCAAAAGGAAGATTCGCCTCTTCCAATATTTTGATGGCTACAATGCTATCTTTTCCACCTCCACAACCTGTTAAAATTGTGGAATTATCACCTAATATTTTCCCTAGGGTTGATTCTCCTAATGGTTGTGAATAAATAATCTCAGGTTGCTGATAATCAGTCACCTGATTTTCATACCAATGCTGACCAAAAACTCCTTGGTAAATTTTCACAAATAGTTCCAAGGCTTGGGTTTCTAAATATGCTACTATCCTAGAAATATCATAAGTTTTCGGGAATAATGAGCATAATTTCATGCCTTCAAATAAAGCAATGTAGGCAGCTATTCTATTTATGAATTGTTCCGTGTATTTTTGTTTGAGAACAGAGAAGTAAACCCCCTGATAAAAAACCTTTGTTGAAAATTCAAATTCATCCACACTATAGCGCACACTTAAATGGTGTTCGTGGATTTTTAAATTCTCGATTTTCAGACATTCTATCTTCATGATTTACCATCCTCTTGTCCCTGGCCCACCTTTAAAAGGGCCAACAATATCAGAAGTAATCCATCCAGCATAAAAATCACCCTCTTGAGGGGTAACTTGCTCATCATCCACATAACAAGCATCTTCCACAGTCGAAAATCATGGACTCTTCCTTTCTCACAACGGACACAGATTACCTGCTCGCTTTTTTGATCGGCAACGACTTGCTACTTTAATGTGTGGTATCCCTGCTTGCCACTATAGTATGATTTCTGTTTTTTTTTTGCTGACAGGGGGACAAGCGAGCTAGAAAACTTGCCAACAAAGGCTTCTGGCTTCTCTCGCTAGAAATAGATCTAGCGATTCTAGGCAAAAAGCTAACGAAAGAATTAGGGATAGGAGCGAGCTTACTAGGAATTATTA
>NZ_JBLZRT010000050.1:0-12328 GCF_048564745.1 Microcystis sp. | reverse complement strand
CCGATACCAGCGCGGTTCAGCACATCGGCCCAAGTACCGATTACACGACCTTGAGAATCGAGAATCGACTGGTTGAAGTTGAAACCGTTGAGGTTAAACGCCATGGTGCTAACACCCATTGCCGTAAACCAGATACCGATTACCGGCCATGCACCTAAGAAGAAGTGCAGAGAGCGGCTGTTGTTGAAAGAAGCGTATTGGAAGATTAAACGTCCGAAGTAACCGTGAGCGGCAACGATATTGTAGGTTTCTTCCTCTTGACCGAATTTGTAACCGTAGTTCTGAGATTCGATTTCAGTGGTTTCACGCACTAAGGAAGAAGTTACTAACGAACCGTGCATCGCGGAGAACAGAGAACCGCCGAACACACCGGCAACACCTAACATATGGAAGGGGTGCATCAGGATGTTATGTTCTGCTTGGAACACGAACATAAAGTTGAAGGTTCCAGAGATTCCTAAAGGCATACCATCAGAGAAAGAACCTTGTCCGATGGGATAGATTAAGAATACAGCAGTAGCGGCGGATACAGGTGCAGAGTAAGCAACACAAATCCAAGGACGCATTCCTAAACGGAAAGACAGTTCCCACTGACGACCGAGGTAGCAGAAGACACCTAGTAAGAAGTGGAAAATGACTAACTGGTAGGGACCACCGTTGTATAACCACTCATCTAAGGAAGCTGCTTCCCAGATGGGGTAGAAGTGGAGTCCAATCGCGTTGGAAGAAGGAACAACCGCACCAGAGATGATGTTGTTTCCGTAGAGTAGAGAACCAGCTACAGGCTCGCGAATACCGTCGATATCTACAGGAGGAGCGGCGATAAAGGCGATGATGAAGCAGGTGGTGGCGGTGAGCAGGGTGGGGATCATGATCACACCGAACCAGCCGACATAAAGACGGTTGTTGGTGCTGGTGATCCACTGGCAGAACTGCTCCCACAGGGAAGCGCTCTCGCGCTGTTGTAGAGTTGTAGTCATGGTTGGATAATTTCTGTATGTATTAGATTGTCAAGGTTCGTTGTTTGACATGAGTTAATACTATCGGCTTTTTATAGTTATGTAAAGGGGTTTTAAGAAATGTTTTTTTATCAATGTCATAACTTTTACTTATATAATTGATGTTCAGGTAAACTAGAAGCAGACAAATTCTGCAAAAATAAGCGATGATACCCGAAATTACTGCAAAACTATTGGAAGCGAAGAAGGAAAAAGGACTGAGTTTCGCTGACCTAGAAGCGATTCTAGGACGAGATGAGGTGTGGATTGCTGCTGTTTTTTACCGGCAAGCGAGCGCCTCCCCAGAGGAAGCATCGAAAATTGTGGCAGCTTTGGGACTGGGAACCGAAATCGTCGCATCCTTAACCGAGTATCCTGTCAAGGGATTAGGTCCGGTTGTCCCCACCGACCCCCTGATTTATCGTTTCTACGAGATCATGCAGGTGTATGGAATGCCTCTAAAATTGGTGATTCATGAAAAATTCGGCGATGGTATTATGAGTGCGATCGATTTTACCCTCGACGTGGATAAGGAGGAAGACCCTAAAGGCGATCGCGTTAAAATTACCATGTCGGGTAAGTTTTTATCCTATAAGAAGTGGTGAGTCCGGCTAAAGTCAACGGTAAGGGATTTCTATTCCTTGCCGCTTTTGCTATTTTTCTTAACAAAACTTAACAATTGACAGCAAAATTTTGCTTGCTTTTTTCGGCAGATTTTGGGATAATCTTTTTAAAAGAGTTTACTAACAATGGAAATCCAAAGAACCGAAGCTAAACACAACAGTCCCATTGTAAGAGAATCATAACCCAAGCCGCCGCAAAAGTCAAGGGATATCTCCTAATTCAGTGATTAGTAAACAGTAATCAGTAATCAGTGAAAAGACAGTAGGAAACTGGCATTTGATGAGGCTCACTTAATCCATACTGCACACTGAAAACTGAAACCTGAAACCTGATAACTGATAACTGCCTAACCTAAATCTCGGTCTTTAGTGACGGTAATTTCCTTAGATAAATGTCGATACCAAGTAAAATAGAGACCGATGGAAAGCAAAAGAAAAACCAAAGCCAAAATCTTCAAACTTTGCCACTGCTTGATGATTAAAACAATCCCCATCATAAAGAGGACTAATTGCCAAGGAACGGTAAGAAAAGCGGCGATGATATCCCGTTGATTTTCCGCTTTAATTTTTGCCTGTAGGTTAGGTTTAACACTTTGACGTACTTCTCCCCAAAAGCCAAAAGGTCGGGTAACATTATAGAAATTTTCCATGACTAAACTATCGGTGGGAGGAGTTAACAAAGTAGCGATAATACAGCCAGCTAAAGCGAACAAACTCGGCACAAGAAAGAGAATATATTCCTGATATTGACTGTGACGAAAGAAAGGTAAAATTATCATTTGTGAGGCAATAGCCGCAATCATTCCCGCTAAAGTTCCCACAGCAAAACCATAACCATTAAAGCGCCACCAATACCAACGTAATAGGAGAGGAACTGCTAATCCCACCCCTAATCCCGTGGTCAACCAACCCCAAATATCATTGACATTTTGGATATTAAAACTCAAAACTAAGCCAATTACTACCACAAAAATCGAGGCCAGACGACCTTGAAAAACTAACTCCTGTTCTCCCGCATTTGGTTTCAAAAAAGCTTGATAGATATCTTTGACCCAATAGGCAGCACTAGCATTAATAACTGCGTTAAAAGTGGACATAGCTGCCGCTAAAAAAGCAGCAATTAATAACCCTTTCATCCCCACAGGAATGTATTGAGTAATCACCGTGGCCAGAATTCTTTCTGGGTCTGTAATCGTGCCTTCGGTTAAACCGTAGTGAATACCTAAAACCGCAAAAGCTGTGACTAAAGGCCAACGGAAAGAAAGCAAAATAATCCAGAATAAAGATAATAAACCGGCATCTCGATCGCTTTTGGCGGCTAGGTATCGTTGTAACATATAACCACCGCTGCCGCTGCAACCTTCGATGATGGTTTTAACTAAATAAAAGAAAATCACCCCACCAAACAAATTAAAGATGGCATAATCTCCGGGTAAATCCAAAGTCATCGAAGGAAAAATACTAGCCCAGTCGCTTAAATTCCAAGTTTTTGGCTCCGCTGCCCCCGGAATTGCTACCGTGAAACTATCAGGAAGATTGACAGTAAAAAAAGCCACTGTCGATACATAAATTACCGCCACAAAAATCAGAAATCCTTGAAATAAATCGGTAATTACCCCACCATAAAAACCACTGGCCACCGTATAAATTAAGGTTAAAAGAATTAATATCACCGAAGCAAGACGATCATCCATACCCAGAAACTGCCCTAAAAATTTCCCCCCCGCAACGGAGAAATAACTCATCGCACCGATAGAGAATAAGAGAGTGGCGACGGCGCTAATAATTCGGGCAAAATTCCCCTGTTTTCCAGTTCCAAAGCGAAATTTCATCCATTCCGCCATGGTCATAACTTGGGCGCGGCGATTCCATTTGCCCATAAAAGCCATGAGAAAGGCCATAATTAGGACAACACCGCCCCGGATTTCGATAAATAGTCCTTTAGGACCGACCGCGTAAATTAGGGCAGAAATGACCATAGTTCCCGCTAAATCGGTGTTAGCCGCCATTCCCGACACCCCTAACATCCACCAAGGCAAATTGCGATTACCTAAAAAGTAGGATTCTAGACCTTGAGAAGCTTTTTTCTCGGCGATAATCCCGATTATTAGGGTTGCTGCCAGATAAAGCAGCACAATTACATAATCAATTAACTGCATAGTTTCAAATCAATTTAACTTTCGATCGTTATAGCATCAATTGACTACGATTTCTGGCTAACGGTTTCTTTTTCTAAGATTTGCACCCGTTGCTCCAGCTTTTTTAAATCTTCCTTTAGTTCAATTACTAAAGTGGCTAAACGCTGGAACAATGGGTCACTTTCCCCGACTACTTCCCCATTTACTATACCCGTTCCCGATCGCCGTTGGGGAATCGGAGCGGCATTTTCCCCGCGGATGGTGATTCCTCGGACCTGACTTTCAAGGCGCTCGACGCGATTGCGGAGACTAATTAACTCCGATCTTACCGCCGTATCCGATTGTGCCTGGCTGGCATTAACAAAACTCAGTATTAGCAAAAGGGAGATAATCAGCGTTAAAAAGCCAGAAAAAGAGATTTTAGCTAATTTCATCGATTTTACCCCCTATCTATCTGACCCGACTTAATGTTAAGAAACGTGGCTAAATCTAAAGCTTGATTGCAATTCCGCCCCCTGGTGATTAGTTGCTCAAAAGAGGATGATAAGGTAAAAAGCACGATTTTGTCGAAATTTGGCCTTATCTCTATGTATAAAAACTCAGATAAAGATTTTCTCGGAGCGGCAATCACAGCCGGTTTAGGTGCAGGAATCGTCACTTCTTTTGCTGTCAATCAAGGACAAGACATCGGTACAGCTTTAGGAATTACCGCTTTAGCGGCTCTTTGCGGTGTCATCTGCCGTCATTTTGACCTAATGTGATGCAATCTTCCTCACACCTCCAATTCTGCCGAAAAATCCCGTTTTTTCTCGTATTGATAGGGACCGAGCAGAGCGCCCCAAATTCCCTTACCAGTGCCGGGATCTAGGCCTTTATCGTAGGTTTTTAGGCTATGACTCGTCACCTCGAAACCTAAAGCCACCTGATAGGTTGTACCCTCATAGGTAAATTGACAGCGCTGTTCCGGTTGCGGTTGGGCGATAAACTGGTATTGATTATCAGCGAGAGTATTGACTTTGACCGATAAAGTGCAAGTAGGCAGAAAAGTTAGGTCTTCTAAGCTAATTTTTCGCAAAATATCGGGATTTTTGCCCGCACCTTGCACGGATTTCAGGTCATTAAACATATAATGCCTAACCTCTAACCCTGCCGATTCCGAGCGCATTAATCGCCACAGTCGCGGTCGGTAGGGTTGGTCTAAATTGATTATACTTGCCTGTTCGGCAAAAAGAGCGATGCTGTCTTCCCGAAATAAAGGCAGCGGACGCAACCATAAGCGCAGGTGAACGTACCACACCGGTTCTGCTTGCGCTTGCCGTTGATTTTCAAATTCACCCGCGAGATACTGACCAAAAGTGATTAATTCAGGGGTCATAGCTCAAAAAATTCTCCTTATTGCCTCAAAATTAATCCTAACACCCATAGAAATCACTTTTTTGACAAAAATGACCTTCAGGCTACCGGAACCCGCTTAAACCCAGCTATTCCCCCTTTAGTGTACCAATATTCCCAGCCACCGCCAGCAGCACTAGACCAATCCTTGAGGTCAAATTCACCGCTGCCAGAGGGAGTTCCTGCGATGCGATAGACTTTCACCGCTTGACCGTTATTATTCCAGATTAAAGGCCGATCCGGCTCCATCTGTTCGGGTAGAGTCCTGTTAGTTTGCAGAAAATAGGCATCTTGTCCCTTATCGGTGCCGTTGCCATAGACTTTGGCGATACCATGCTCATCGATCGCCAGAAAAGCTCCTTCTTCTAAACCGATAGCGTAGGCAGGTAGTTGATTGTGATTATCGTGTACATTACGGGCTAAAAAACCAAAAAGGCGACCATATCTTGTTTCGGGATGATCTTGATTGAGTCGATCCAAATGGGTATCTGTCACCACTTTTTTGAGAAAAGGAACCCGAATAAAATCACTCCGATAGAAGTCTTTAGTGTTGAAGTGAAAGGGATTATTTAATATTTCTGAACTCAGTACTCCTTCGTGAGTAGGCGCATAGTAAAAATCCCCCAGAATAGCCATTCCTGCGCTGGTTCCCGCCACGGGAACTTTTTTCTCATTGATCAGATAATTGATCGCTGTTTCCACCTTTGTGCTTTCCCACAAATCCTCGTACTGATTTTGATCACCACCGGCAAAAAAAAGAATATCGGCATTACGAATATATTCGATAACATCAGGATGATTTGCCCCTTCACGACTATCAATTGATAGTTCCGCCGCCGAGCCGATCAGGGAGGGATAATTGTCGCAAATCCAATCGGCTTGACTGCCAAGATCGCCAAAGCGCAACACTAAGTAATTGCCGCCTTTAGCTCGATTTAATAACCATTTTGTCGCCTGATCTTCTCCTAACTTACCTTCTTCCGCTCCCCCGATTAATAAAATACCCGATCGATGTTTTACCGACTGAAAATTGGCTTGTCCACAACGACAAGAATAATGGAAATCTCGATCATGATTGTTGGACATGGTCTTATACCCTCGCCCCTTAGCTTACTGCTTCTATCCTAGCTTCAACTAGGACAAAATCAGAGTTTTCTACCATAAAAGTTAACAACAAAGCCGATCTATAGCTGAAATCGGTAGCGGCAAAACTCCCTAGTTTACATTCTGTTAAAAATCGTCCTATAATAATTTAAGGCTAGAAACTGGCAATTATTACTGTTGAAGTTGAAAATCGGCGGGCGATATGTTAAACAGACGTTCTTTTTTGCAAGGATTAGGTACAATCGCCTTAGCGGGGGGTTTAAGTGGCTGCGCTTCCAGAAGCGGCGACCCGAGCATTTTTCTCCTATCCGGTTCGATTCCGCCGCGATTACTAACAGATTTTCAGAAAACTATTGCCGAAAAAAAAGTCAATTTTCAGTCGGAAAGGCAGCTGAAAGAGCTATTAAAATTGTTGGAAAAATGGTTGAAAAATCAGGAGCAACCAGCCTCACAATTTCCGATTCCTATCCCTTTTACGGAACAAAAACCAGCGATCGGTAATTTAGTCACCCTAGGAGATGCTTGGCTGGGAAAAGCGATTACCAACGGTTTAATTCAACCCCTAGATACTTCTCAACTCTCTAATTGGTCAAAACTGCCCCCCCGTTGGCAAGAAAACATGACTCGCAATGCCCAAGGACAACCGCAAACAGAGGGGAAAGTCTGGGCTGCGCCCTACCGTTGGGGAATGACAGTAATTGCCTATAATGAGGAAAAATTCGCTCAATTTGACTGGCGACCACAGGATTGGTCTGATCTATGGCGACCGGAATTAACTGGTAAAATTGCCCTAATTGATAATCGTCGCGAAGTCATCGGTTTAACCCTAAAAAAATTGGGTTATTCTTATAATTCTAGTGATTTAAAACAAGTGACGGCACTAAAAGACCAGCTATTCGCTTTACAGAAACAGGTAAAATTTTATAGTTCTCAACATTATTTACAACCCCTGATACTCGGTGATGTCTGGCTGTCTGTGGGTTGGTCTAATGATATTTTACCAGTTGGCGATCGCTATAATAAAATTAAAGTTGTTGTCCCCAAATCTGGCACTTCTCTCTGGTCAGATGTTTGGGTAAAACCAGTTTTAACTACTCCTAATTCTCTTGTCCAGCAATGGATTGATTTTTGTTGGCAACCAGAATCCGCTACTAAAATTTCTTTATTTACCTCTGGATTATCACCCCTAATTCTCACTGAAAATCCCGACCAAATTTCCCCAGATATTAGAAATAATCCTTTACTTGTCAATCCGGAAGCGATCAAAAAAAGCGATTTTTTAAACCCTTTATCGCCAGAAACTGAGCAAGAATACGAGCAGTTGTGGCAAGCAATGCGACAGTCAGTATAGTCATACTAACTTCGTTGAGTACAGGCTACTTATGAGGACAGGCAACAGGCAAAAGGCAACAGGCAACAGGAGGAATAAATAATCAGTCTTTAATAACTGGATTTGGTATCAGGAGATACTAGAAAAATTCTGTGAGAATATTGAGGTTAAAAATACATTTACCTAACTGATAACTGATAACTGATAACTGCTCACTGATAACTGATTAAGCGGTTTGACTTTGGGTTTCTTGAGCGAGAAAAGTCAGGATAGAAGCTTTCTCAATTAACCCCAAAACCGTGCCGTTTTCTTCTACCACTGTCACTTGAGATAAATTTTCTCCTTCCAAAATTTTCACCACATCTAGGAGGGAAGTATGAGACAAAACCAGTTTAAGACTTTCGCTAGTTTGTAATAACTGGCCGATATTTACCTCTGTCCATTGGGAAGTGGGAATCGTTTTCAGAGCCTCTACATTAATCACCCCCAATAGTTTACCTTCGCTATCGGTAACTAGGAATTTAGACCATTGTTGTTTACCGATAACATAATTATTAGCAAACTCGCGCAGGGTTAAATTAATCGGAACTACAGGACTATTAGGAGAGATAACATCTTTAGCGGTGTAGCGACTTAGGAAATCTTGAACCTTAGCTGATTGAGCGGAAAAGCCAGCATTTTGTAGGAGGAAAATGCCAATTAATAGCGTCCAAAAACTGCCAAATTGAGTGATTCCGAGAATTGATAGCGCACCGATGACAATCGCTAACCAACCAAAAAATTGACCGAAACGACTAGCGAATAAAACCCCTTTATTGGGATTGCCTGTTACTTGCCAAACGATAGCTTTAAGGATATTACCACCATCTAGAGGTAAACCGGGGATCAGGTTAAATAAACCCAGAGCGAGGTTGATATAGGCAAGCAGAGAAAGAATCGCCGCCAGGGGCGCGCTTAAACTAATATTGAGACCAACAATTAGGAAAATACCGAAGAGCAGTAAACTAACTAAAGGGCCGGCAATTGCTACTAGAAAAGCTTCTAGGGGAGTTTTCGATTCTCTGCCGAGAGTTGCCAAACCACCGAATAAAAAGAGGGTAATTGATTTGACTTCAATACCTTGAGCGATAGCAACAAAACTATGACCTAATTCGTGGGCAACCACGGAGGCAAATAGGAGAATAGCGGCAAAAAATCCTAAGAGCCAGGGCATAATTCCCGTTAACTGGGGAAACTGACTTAATTCTCCCCCATAGGTTAAGGTAATTAACCCCAGAACAAAGAACCAAGAAGGATTAATATAAAAGGGAATTCCAAAGAGATTCCCGACTCTAATGTTGCCATTCATTTTGTATCTTCTCCAATTATGGGGGACTAACGCCAAGAAAATTAGGTTATCAATTGCGCCATTCACTTCTGTTAACAATTGTAACAAAAATGAAAATTTCTCCGGCATTCTTTCAGGGAGTAAAAACCGTCATCACTGTGGTTCGGTTATTTTCGTAGGAGAATTAAATCAATGATTAATTATTTACGGGGACAAGCGATCGAGGTGCTCAAAACCCCCAATAACCGACTGATCTTGATTTTAGACGTAAACCAGATCGGTTACGAAATCCAAATTCCCTCGCGATTAGCCCTAGACATCGGCAAAGATAACAATGATAGTCGTCAGATTTTTACTCACCTACTCCTTCGCGAGGAGCAGCCTTTATTGTACGGTTTCGGCACCGCCCCAGAGCGAGATCTGTTTCGTCAACTGCTTTCCGTCAATGGGGTTGGGGCGCAATTAGCCCTAGCTTTAATCGATACCTTGGGGATTGAGGAACTTGTGGTGGCGATAGTGACAGGAAATACTAAAATTTTGAGCAAAACCCCCGGAGTCGGCTTAAAAACAGCAGAAAGAATCGCTTTGGAGTTAAAAACTAAATTGGCAGCATGGCGACAGCTAAAAGAAGCGACGACGACAACCACGGCAATGTTACCGGCAGCGGAGATCCTCGAAGATGTGCAGATGACCCTTTTAGCTTTAGGATACAGCCAAGAGGAAATCGATCGAGCTATCGCAGTCCTCAGTCAAGATGCTTTATTTAGTAAAAATACTCAGCCAGAAGACTGGATTAAAGGAGCAATTAATTGGCTAGGTTAAATCAGGAGGCAGGAGACAGAAGGCAGAAGGCAGTTTCATTTATTCTCCCCACAGCCCACAGCCCACAGCCCACACCCCACTCCGGCGCTCCCCACTCCGGCGCTCCCTTCTCAGGGCAAATGTTAAAAAGTATTACGAAAATATTGAGAAGGTGAACCAGATGCCGCAAAATAGTTGCGTTAGGTCGCTCTAGCTAGGGAAGTCTTGAGATGCTAAGGCGGAAACGAGATAACTTGAGCTTAGTGACCACAACTGCTATAAAATGTCAGATTAAGTTTATTAATCTCACTTAGTTGGGAGGAATCCATCAATGAGTATCGTCACGAAATCGATCGTGAATGCTGATGCTGAAGCTCGTTACCTCAGCCCCGGCGAACTAGACAGAATTAAAGCCTTCGTTACCAGTGGTGCCGCTCGTTTACGCATCGCTGAAACCCTGACCGGCGCTCGCGAAACCATCGTCAAACAAGCTGGCGATCGCTTATTCCAAAAACGTCCTGACATCGTTTCCCCCGGTGGCAACGCTTACGGCGAAGAAATGACCGCTACCTGTCTGCGTGACATGGACTACTACCTACGTTTAATCACCTACGGAGTAGTTGCTGGTGATGTCACCCCGATTGAAGAAATCGGTTTGGTCGGTGTGCGTGAAATGTACAAATCTTTAGGAACCGACATCGGTGCCGTAGCTCAAAGCGTTCGCGAAATGAAAGAAGTTGCTACTGGTCTTATGTCTTCTGACGATGCTTCTGAAGCTTCTTCCTACTTCGATTACGTGATCGGCTCTATGTCGTAGAATAACTCCTTTGTGAATTGTTCTAGACACACCCCTCGTAAACCTCTTAAGATTAAGCAAAACCCAAGGAAGAACCACCATGCAAGACGCAATTACTTCTGTTATCAACTCTGCTGACGTTCAAGGCAAATACCTTGACGCTTCTGCTCTCGGCAAACTGAAAGGCTACTTCGCCACCGGTGAACTGCGCGTGCGCGCCGCTAGTGTCATTAGCGCCAACGCTGCTGGTATCGTTAAGGAAGCTGTCGCGAAGTCCCTGTTATACTCTGACGTAACCCGTCCCGGTGGTAATATGTACACCACCCGTCGCTACGCCGCTTGTATCCGTGACCTCGACTACTATCTCCGTTATGCTACCTACGCTATGTTAGCTGGAGATCCTTCTATCCTCGACGAGCGCGTTCTCAACGGCCTGAAAGAAACCTACAACTCTTTAGGTGTACCCATCTCCTCCACCGTTCAAGCTATCCAAGCGATGAAAGAAGTCACCGCTAGTTTAGTCGGTGCTGATGCCGGTAAAGAAATGGGGATTTACTTCGACTACATTAGCTCTGGCTTAAGCTAGAAATAACGAACTCGGACAAAATAGGTTCGGGAAGCCGAGGATGAGTGCTAGGTCTTTAAAGGCTGAATCTGTCCAAGATAGGTTTTGACGAGCTAGTATTGATCCTTGACTCCCGACCTTTGTTATTTTAGGAAAAAGCCTTCGTTAGTTTGAGCGACAAGTTTTTCAGCGATTAGGAGAAGTCAATCCATGCGGATGTTCAAAATCACCGCTTGTGTTCCTAGCCAAAGCCGCATTCGGACACAACGGGAATTACAAAATACCTATTTTACCAAACTCGTTCCCTACGATAATTGGTTTCGTGAGCAACAACGCATCATGAAAATGGGCGGCAAAATTGTCAAAGTGCAGTTAGCTACTGGCAAACCGGGAACTAATACAGGTTTACTGTAATCGGCTGCCACTAGAACTTAAAAAAAGAGGTCTTTCCAGACCTCTTTTTGCTTTAGGGATTTTTTTCAAACTGCAAAGCGGCAGAGTTGAGACAATAGCGTTTTCCCGTCGGGGGTGGACCATCATTAAAAACGTGACCGAGATGAGCATCACAGGTGGCACAAAGAATCTCTGTCCGCACCATGAAAAAACTAACATCTCGTTCATACTTAATATTAGTCTCGTTAGCAGCAGTCCAGAAACTCGGCCAACCAGTACCCGAATCATACTTGCTGTCCGAAGTAAATAACTCCGTACCACAGCAGACACATTTGTAAATACCTTTTTCCTTATTATCGTGATATTTACCCGTAAAAGCCCGCTCTGTTCCCTTTTTGCGGGTAACTTGGAACTGTTCGGGAGTTAGCTGGGTCTGCCATTCCGCCTCGGCTTTACGAACTTTTTCTACCATAGTCAGGACAACCGCCATTATGATTAAATTTCTCTTTTTAGTCTAACCTGAGTTCGAGATCTGGTTTTTTTTCATAAACATGAAGTATGACCTGATTTGGCATCGGCTTCTGATGACGGACTCCCAAAAAGGAAAACTTGGCTAGGAAACCCTATAAACTTAGCATAACCTCAGCTTATCAATGGTATAAGTAACAATAGTTTCAAACCCCTTTACAAACCGATACAAAGTCTTTAAGATAGAAACATCATCAATCGTACCTCGATAACTTAATAGGAATCATAAACCAATGACCACCACTCTACAACAGCGCGAGAGCGCTTCCCTGTGGGAGCAGTTCTGCCAGTGGATCACCAGCACCAACAACCGTCTTTATGTCGGCTGGTTCG
>NZ_JBLZRT010000049.1:0-6786 GCF_048564745.1 Microcystis sp. | reverse complement strand
AATAATTAGGACATTTCCCGCTAACCAGTTTTGCCAACAATAACGAATTTTTACGTCTAATTCTCCCTCATCCGGTAAAGTTAATTTGAGATGTACCCGCGCAAAATCTAAAATAGAAGTACCGATAAAACCGCCGTCACTCTCTGCCACATTTAACCAACATATACCCCCGGGATAGGCTTTTTCCCGCCATTGTTGCCAGCCAAACTGTCTGGCTAGTTCGGTTTTACCTATGCCTCCCATTCCCGTTAAGGTAGATATAGCAAGCTTTTGGGATTGTTGTAATTGCTTTTTTAAGTCAATTAATTCCTGATCCCTACCAACAAATCTAGGGATATTACTATTAGATAAATTGTGAGGATTGGGTTGAGGAGGCTCTTGGTTAGGCGGATAATTATAAATATTTTGCTTGTCAATATTGATATTGCCTTGAGCATAATTGACTATTTTTTGATCCATATTGTTAACATAATGCTGTGATAAAAAAATATTTACTTATACAATATTAACACATCAAAAGGGGAAGGGCGAACGCAATTCGCCCCTACAATGGCATTTTTTTCGGTTCCGTCGGGGTGTATTGCACGCACCCAAGACATTACATGGTGATATTTTGTTCATTAATATTAATGTCCCTTTGAGAAAAATTAACAATTTTTTCAATGGTTTTGATATAGGTTTTTTGTCCAGAGGATTGAGATTGCAAACCCTTAGCAATATTGTTAAGAATATCCTTTAAATTAGGTAAAGGTTCGGATTCTACAATGTCAACCAACTCGGTTATAATTTGGCTTAATTCGGGACTGGTTTTAGCAACAGATTCCACCTCCAGAATTGCCTGTCCATAATCTAAAGGCTGTTCGGGTGCTTTTTCAATTGCGGTGACAGTATCTGGAGAAACTTGTTTCAGGGAAGTGAGAAATTTTTCTGTTTGTTGCCAAACTTTCTCTCCCACTTTTTCACCAGTTTTCTCTAACGCTTTAGTGGCAATAATCGAACCAACTGCGATCGCTGCTCCTGTAAGAGGGTCCATAGATAAAATCGGGGTGATGAGGGTTGAGTTTATTATATTATTGGGTTTTGATTTTTTGCCACAATATAGGGATTTTAGAGATTGCTTCAGGTAAATTCCTGTACTGCTAAAGTAAACTTGTGGTTAAGGTATCATTCATGATTCAGTCCTCATTTTAGCTTTCATAATTTTATTCTGCCCTATTTTTCTTAATCAATCACAGTCCATGACACAATCACAGCAATCACAGTCAAGACGGCATGGGAGAGGAAAGATCCGTGTTATCGTAAAAATGGGGATAGATGGGGGGTTTGGTCTTGCAAAATCGGCAAATAGGGATAAAATCAAAACAAGTTAATTTTTTCCTTACCATATCATGTTAACCCCATCGGATAGTAAATTATCTAAGCAGCAGCAGATTCTCTCGGCTGTTTCCGAAGAGGAACAGCTTAAACAGCAACGGATTCAGGAAGTGCTATTGTTAATAGATAGTTTATTCCAAAGAGAGGAAACGACTTTTAGGATTATCATCGACTGTCTTTACGATGTGGGTTCGTTAAATTTAATTAATAAAAAGTTTCATAGTCGTTACTTAAATTTTATTATGAAAGCGATCGCTCGTTTTTCTAAGCCTATATTCAGAATTTATGCTCTCTATTGGGTGAAAAAAAATAGCCCCAAATTAATTACTAATTGGTTGGCTAGTAAGGTTAAATTCTAGATCGATCCCCCCTTAATCCCCCCTTGATAAGGGGGGTGCCGATCCCCCCTTAATCCCCCCTTGATAAGGGGGGTGCCGATCCCCCCTTAATCCCCCCTTGATAAGGGGGGGAACTGACGATTTTTAACAGGTGCATCTCAATTTGGTCGAAATATCTAGATGACATTTTGGGCGCACGCAGTGCGCCCCTACCATTGGCGCAATAATATTATTGTAGGGGCGAATTGCATTCGCCCTCTTTGAACAACTTCTGCTGCTCACCTATAGGTGAGAGAAAATCAGAAATATTGAGATGCACCCATTTTTAACACCTAACCACTTATAAACCCCAGAGACAGTAATCAGCACCAAGAAAAACTGTTTTGGCAAACCCTAGCTAGGGACTTAAATTTGCACCTGTCTGAGATGACGACGGGGATCGGTGGTACGCTGAGATTTAATTTTCTCGTATAATTCCCGTTCGATCGCCGTTAATTCTTTGGGAGTATCGATGACAATTTTGACTAATTGATCGCCGCGTTGTCCTTTATTATCGATCCAACCTTTGCCGCGTAAGCGCAGGGATTGACCGGAACGAATACCGGCGGGAACTTTTACCGTCACCATGCCATCGGGGGTAGGAACTTCGATTGCTGTGCCTAAAACTGCCTCATCGGGAGTAATCGGCACTTCACAGGTTAAATTATCGCCTTCAAAAGTAAAGAAAGGATGGGGTTCTAATTCCACATCGAGAAATAGATCTCCCCGTTGTTTACTCAAGGGATCGATTAGTCCTTTACCCCGTACCCGGAGACGATTACCGGTTTTGGTTCCTGGGGGGATTTTGATATCGATCATTTCTCCGGCTAAATTAACCCGTTTTTGTACTCCTCGTAAAGCTTCCCCAAAACTCAGACGCAGTTTAGCGGTGGAGACACCAGAAGTGACGGATTGCGGTGGAGTACGAGCGCCGGCAAAGTCGTTAAAATTGCTAAAATCGCCAAATCCTCTCCCCGGAGTCCCGTAGGAATGGGAACTGGGGCGAGTACCGCCGGAGCGCCCCATGCGACCGAGCAGTTCATTGATAAAATCATCAAAGGTGCTGTACTGGCTAAAGTCAAAACCGTCGGAACCAAAGTCAACCCCCCCATTACCACCTGGCCAATTCGATCGCTCGGCCTGTTGCCAATATTGTCCAAATTGATCGTATTTTTGGCGTTTTTCGCTATCGGAGAGGACTTCGTAAGCTTCGCTAATTTCTTTAAAACGTTCTTCGGCGCTTTTATTGTTAGGATTGCGATCGGGGTGATATTTGACAGCTAATTTGCGAAAAGCTTTTTTAATTTCTTCAGCGCTGGCAGTTTTACCTACTCCCAGAACGGCATAATAATCTTTATAATCTGCGGCAGGCATCGATACGCTATCTCCTTAGCAATGGGGATTCAGTCGGAATATTCCTAATCTAACTTAATTTTATCGTTGTCAGGCTTGAATCAGTGATCAGTGATCGGTGAACAGTAACCAGTAACCGGTGATCAGTGAAAATAAAGTGCCAAAGTTTTCACTTAACACTATCTACTTAAAACTCCAATCTGATAACTGATAACTGATAACTGATCACTGAAAGGGGAATTGCCGACGACGACGATACCAAGTTCCCACACCTACTAACAGAGCAATGAGGGTAAAAGCCACCATTAGGGGCAGTATATCGCCTTTTCCCAAAGATTTCAAGCCCGCACCCATCATGACAAAGGGTAAAATTCCGGGGACAGTGCCTAATAAAGTACCGATGAAATAATCGCGAAAACGGATAGAAGTTAATCCCGCAACAAAGTTAACGATACCGTAGGGAATAATCGGTAATAGACGGATAGCAAACATATAAAATAGGCCGCCTTGCTGCATTTCTGCATCGATCGCTTGCCATTTTCCCTGAAATTTTTTGGCGGTATATTCCCGGCCGATAGTACGGGTAAAAGCAAAGGCAACTATAGCGGCCACCAAAGCGGCGATCGTTGTCCAAACTGTTCCCATAACTACCCCAAAGATAGCCCCACCACTGAGGTTTAAGGGGGTGGAAGGCAGAATTAAAATTGTCCCGATCGTATAGAGAATAATATACAAAATGGGGGCCATAATTCCCATTTGTTTTAACCAGATCTGTAACTGTTGGGAGTCGATACCACCGATTAGATAAACTCCGATCGCCGTGGCGATAATACAAATTATGGTTAGGATAATAACACTACTTTTAGTTTTAGACATTTAACGGCAATTTTGGGCTAAGTGCGGGTTGTAAAACATAAGATGCAGCCGGGGTCTATATTTCCCTGTTGCCAAAAATATAGCAGAAATCGGCATAGGATCGATCTCGATCTCAATATTAGCCAGCTGCCCTATCTGTCTCCAAATTACCCCCAATATCGGTGTGGGTAGTTCAGTTAATCTCCTCGCAAACCACGATCGAAAAACCATTGACTTTGTAGTTATCGGCAATTACTGTCCCTTGATCCACAGACCAACAATTATAATTGGTTTCTGCCCAAGCGGCCGTGTCAATAATTCTTAGCCAACGATAATTATTGGATGGGGAGGGAAGACGAAAATCCACCGGCAGATGATACATATTAATTAACACCAAAAAATCGTGATCACCGACGGCACTACCATCAATTAAAAACCAAATACAGCGATCATCGGCAGTTAAATCGCTAACCCCATCGGGTTTTTTAAATAAATAGGTGACATCATTACCCGCATCGAGAACCATATCACCGTAGCGGCGCTGTTTTAGTGCTATATGATTGTTTCTTAAGTGAGCAATATAAGCGGCAAAAATAAATAAAGGATTGTGTTCTTCTTGATTAGTTCCCGTGCCAAAATTATTGTGATAAGCTTCCCGATAACCCGTGGGCAGTAGATGGGGTGAACGGGTGGCAATCATATCATAATTATTCCAAGTAGCCACACTATCAATATTGTAGGGATTATTATTACCATTTTGGCTGCGGCCAAATTCATCACCCCAGACAGTCATGGGAACACCGCGAGATAAAAATTGAATCGTCCAAAAGTTGCGTAATCTTTGGCGACGTAAGGCCTGATCACCCCCAGAATCCCACGAATCGTTATTAGTATTGCCGCCATCGGAAGGACCAAAAGGCCAGGGAGTAAGGTTATTTTTGTGGTTATAACTGACCAAATCCATCAGGGTAAAACCATCGTGGGCAACAATAAAACTGATCGATTTTTGTGGTCCGCCTTGGTCGTTGAAATTGTGATAATCTCCGTTCACCTGTTCGATGAATTTAAAAGTATTACCATCTCCCTTTAAAAAACGCCGAATTGCATCGCGATAACGACCATTCCACTCGCCCCAACCCGATGGGAAATTACCTACTTCGTAACCCCAGATATCCCAAGCTTCGGCGATCATTTCCGCATCGTATTTCTTGCCTAATTTCTCGATCTTTTCTAACAAAGTATGTTTAGGGAAGAATTGTTTTTGTTTGCCCCGATCTTCTCGTTGATGACTAGAAGGAGTTCGGCCGAGGACGGGGGCCAGATCAAAACGAAAACCATCAACTTCCATGGTTTCTAACCAATAGGTGAGGGAATCAAGAACCAGATTACAGGTGACAATATGGGAAAAGTTTAATTGATTTCCGCAGCCTGTCGCCCCATCGAGTAGATAATGTTCGTCGGTGAGTTGATAGTATTCCACCACATCAAAACCACCAAAACTAACAAATCCGGTGACATCGTTGCTGCCCCAATTGCCCCCTTCTCCGGTGTGATTATAGACCACATCGAGATAAACTTCCATGCCTTGGTCGTGGAAAGCTTTGACCATGGCCTTAAATTCTCTGGTGGGTCCCCCGGGGGAGCGATCATAAGCATAACGGCGATCGGGGGCGAAATAACCAAAGGTCATGTAACCCCAATAGTTACCGCTGGGGCGATCGTCGGGGTTATTATCGTTAGCGGTTTCCTGGACTGGTAAGAGTTCGATCGTGGTAAATCCCAGCGCTTTCAGGTATTTGGCCATATAGCCGGCCCCCGCGTAAGTTCCTCTGTACTGGTCAGGAACGTTAGCCACTTCCTCAAAACCCTTAACTCCCTTGAGAATATCTTCTAAACGACTAGCGGAGGGGTGATTGCTTAAACCGCGCACATGGGCCTCATAAATGATCGCTTTTTCGGCACCCAGACGGGGACGAATCCCGGTGGAAGTCCCATCCAGAGCGATCACAATGCCTTTGGGCGACCATTTACCCGTATCGTATTGCCGCTGGATCACTCCTTTGTAGTTCCCCCCTCCCGTGGCATACATTCCCGCATTTTCTCCGGCCGCGATCATGGCCGGGGTTTCCAGGTCGTGGGAAAGTTCTCGCGCGTAGGGATCGAAGAGGACTTTATTGGGGTTAAAACGATGGCCAAAATCGTCCACATCTGCCCGAAAACCAGCGTTACTATGGCCTCTTTGCCATTTTTGATCAAATTGCCAATTGGGACCCCAACAGCGAAAAGCGTAGTAACTGCCGTGGGGAATACTGGCGATTTTTGCCCGCCACGTATCATCCTTTGGGTTTTTTGTCAACCAGTAATCATACTTAGCGTTTTCTCCCGTCGGGCGATCGTAGATTTCCAGAAGAATCTGACTGGCATTTTTAGAATAGACGGCAAAGGTGACACTATCGCTCCGATAATGCGCCCCGAGGGGATAGGTGGCATCGGCCCAGAGATGGCTATCTAGGGGGGCATAATTACCAGATTGGGGATGATTTTGACCGAGCGCTGGTAACATAAATTGGCGGGGTAATATCGCCTTTGATAATAGACATTTTTCGCTCAAAGAAATAAGAAAAAAATCTAAAGCTTGCTCCAAAAAAAAACGGCTATGCAATTCCTAGTAACTACTTAAATAATTGGCTCTACCGAACCTGTCATGCAAAACTATCAACAACTTATGCTTGTAAAGCTTGTACAATAGGGCTTTCAGTTTTTGTTAGATTGATATTTATCAACTTTAGAGCATTGCTGGACAGAGAGGGAGCTTAAGGAATTTTCT
>NZ_JBLZRT010000048.1:0-1436 GCF_048564745.1 Microcystis sp. | reverse complement strand
GTGGTAGCGATCGCTCGTTTATCTTCCCCTTCTACTCCGATGGTTACGTCAACCTGATCGAGACAAAATTTATAAAGTTTAGCCATTTCAGTCACATAGTTGGCAATCTCACGCTTTTGGCTATTAGATAAGCTAGATTGCTCACTCTCGTTAGGTTTCTCGATTTTATGATCGTAGTTGTGTACTGGTCTGACGGGTACGGGTTCAACGGGTAAAGGCTGTCCTAAATTGACTAAATTGGGATCCTCCACTAAGGAATATTTTCCTTTATTGTCAAGAGTTAAGGTTAAGCGTGCGTTTTTAATAACGTGCTTTTGGCTGTAATCATCATCCCCACCGCGCCACACGGTCACTTTTTCCCCGGTATCGCGTCTTACAGCGTCTATAACGGTTCTCTCACCGTATTTAGTGTTTACGCGCCGGGCGCGGTCGGTTGCCATTGCCTCAATTAACTTCATGATGTATCATCATCCTTGTAATAAGTTTACGAGAGAAAAGCGATCGCACTAAGTGGTATTGGGCGCGTTCGCCTTTCTCTATATCTGTATAATAATCTATTAGTAGATACTTGTCAAGAGATTAATCTTAAGTTACTATAAGAATATATTGATAGTAGATACTTGAGTAATAACTAATGACTATATCAAAGATGAAGATCAGCGTTACCCGTGTTTATGAAGTTGAGGGATTAGGCGATCGCATTCGCCGGGAAAGAAAAGCCTCACCCAAAACCATTACTCAATTAGCTGCTGAGGCCGGGATAAGTGTAGCTTACTGGAATCGGATCGAGACTGAGAAGCTTGTAAGCTTACCGATTGAAACCCTTAGAGCCATTGAGAAAGTGCTAGAGGTATCGTTAGGCGTGTCCATAGATTGACATATATAGGTATCCCTACCCGTGAACCCCACGGGTTTTTAAGCGTCCGTGACTTGGTAATAGTAAAGCTTTACCAATCAATGAAATGCGATCGCAACGGCCAAGCTAAAATCCTGACAGATAGCGAGATTACCGCTATATTTAGCCTTTTTTCCGAGAGGGATAGGGCTGTGTTTGCTATCTGTCTTTATTGTGGCTGTAGGATTAGTGAGGCCTTGTCGATTAGAGCGGGGGATATAGCCAATGGCGTGATCACTCTCAGGAAAAATTCGACTAAAGGAAAAAGGGGAACGCGATCGCTTCCCATATCCCCTAGACTTGAAATAATTCTCAATGATTACATCGACTCGATCGCATCTCCGAACGAGTTTCTTTTTCCCGGTCGGTTCAAAACAAAACCATTGACGACGGCTTATGCTGACTTAGTTCTTAGGCAAGCTTGCGATCGATTGGGATTAAAAGGAATTTCTACCCATTCATTCCGGCGAACGGCTTTAACCAGAATGCACTTAGCGGGGGTTCCACTAAGAACGATTCAAAGAATATCAGGGCATTCATC
>NZ_JBLZRT010000047.1:0-11603 GCF_048564745.1 Microcystis sp. | reverse complement strand
GAAAATTCCCCAAGCTCCCTCTCTGTCCAGCAATGCTCTAAAGTTGATAAATATCAATCTAACAAAAACTCAAAGCCCTATTGTACAAGCTTTACAAGCATGAGTTGTTGATAGTTTTGCATGACAGGTTCGGTAGAGCCTAAAATCATCTGGCAGTTTTTCCCAGGTGATTATCGTTGATTTTGTCGGTAAATCAATAGCAGATGGTGTCATGTTTATCTCTTTTTCATTAAGAAAAGCCAAGAATACTTAAAAAAAGTCGGTTTTCCCTTAATCACCCTTGACAGAAATTTTTTAGCGTCAAGACAACATATTCTAACATTTCCCCCGTTAATCCGGGATAAATGCCCAGCCAAAAAACACTACTCATGATTTTATCGGCATTGCTTAAATCCCCAACAACTCGATAATTTAAACCCTTATAAAGAGGTTGTCGCAACAAATTTCCTCCAAATAATAGCCTTGTGCCGATGCGTTTTTCCTCCAAATGCTTAACTAAATCATTGCGGCTAAAAGGCGCATTTTCCTTAACAAAAATCGGAAACCCGAACCAACTCGGTTCAGAATCGGGGCTGGCTTCAGGCAGAATTAAAACATCTTGAAGCTCCTGTAACTTTTGATGCAAAAAGTCGAAATTTTCCCGGCGCTTTTTGATAAATCCTGGCAATTTATCCAGTTGCGCTACCCCGACGGCTGCTTGCATATCCGTCATCTTTAGGTTATAACCCACATGAGAATAGGTGTACTTATGGTCATAACCAAAGGGTAAATCTCCTAACTGCCAACCGAAGCGCTTATTACAGGTATTATCTACACCCGGAGGACACCAACAATCTCTGCCCCAGTCACGGAATGACTCGACAATCTTTTTCAAGCGGGTATCGCTGGTTAAAACCGCGCCCCCTTCTCCCATAGTCATGTGATGGGCAGGATAAAAGCTAACCGTTGCTAAATGCCCAAAGGTGCCGGTTTTTTGCCCTTTGTAAAGACTTCCCACCGCATCACAGTTATCCTCGACTACCCAGAGGTCATGTTTTTCGGCAAAAGCCATCACCGCTTCTAAATTAAAGGGATTTCCCAGGGTATGAGCGATCATAATCGCTTTAGTCTTCTCGGACAAGGCCGATTCCAGCTGCTCGATGTCGAGGTCATAACCGGGTAGTTTAACGTCTAAAAAGACGGGAATTAGCTGATTTTGAAAGATGGGGTTAACTGTAGTCGGGAAACCTGCGGCGACGGTAATGACTTCATCCCCCGGTTTAAGTTGTTTTTCCCCCAGTTTAGGGGAAGTTAAGGCACTTAAAGCCACTAAATTGGCCGAAGAGCCAGAATTGACTAATAAACAATGTTTTACCCCCATCCACTGGGCAAAACGTTCCTCAAATTCCGCCGCATATCTGCCCGTCGTCAGCCAGAAATCTAGGGAAGAATCGACTAATTTGACTAATTCTTGCTCATCAAATACCTTACCGGAAACCGGAACATAGGTTTGCCCCGCCACAAAAGCCCGGGGCTGAAATTTGAAGTCATAGTATTTCTGTACGGCTTGAAATACTTGCTCTCGCAGGTCTTGTTCTTGCTCAGATGTATTAGTTGGACGATGGATAGGTTGTGTCATGATTTGTGCAATAATATTCGTTAGAAAAACCGCTCGATCAAACTATTAATTGTTCTGTCTTTAAAATTGTCTAATTTCAATTTAGAACAACGTCTCCAGAAAAGAGTTTTTTTCTGGCTTTCCGTTAATTTAATCCATTCATTATAGGTAGGAAACGCAAATTCCTCAAAAAATTTCATAAATCTTTCACAACCTTTTTCTACAGTAAAATCCTTAGCCCTTTCCCGGGCATTACTGACCATGTTAGCATAAAGGTCGGGACTACTCTTTAACTTACTAACTGCTGAGATGGCTTCGTCCAGAGAATTAACCAAAAGAAAGTCTAAGTCGCTTTTCTTTTCTGCTAAGATTGAGGACTCTGGAGTCACGATGGCTGGAACACCAGTTCGCCAACAATTGATTAATTTATTAGCGGGTTTGTTGATGTATGGCTTGCCATCGAAACTTCTAGCAGCAATAACCACATCTATATTACTATAGTCGTTCCACTTTTTAGGCTCAAGAATTGGCCACCACTTGCATCCTAGAGAGGATAGAGCATCACGCCATTTATCTGATTTCAGTTCTTCTGCTAATTGAGATTGATCACCAAGATAAGCCACATTTTCAACTAGACAGTCACGCTCTTTCAATCGAGGGATCAATCCGGGCTGAGGCCAAGGAAAAACAAGATAGTAAGGATTCCAAATAGAATTACGGTTTTTCTGGAAATCCACGGCATTATGAACAATATTTATATGAGCAGGTGGATAAAACTGTAAATCAGATTTCATTGCGATTAACATAGCATTTCCTCCTGGATATTTGTAAAAACGGGTAGGTCGGCCAAGATATTTTTTGATCTCTAGCAAGGTTTTATCAAAACTCTTTTTATCTGCGAACACAATTCCTTCCTCAGGAATTGTGTTAATAACTTCACAATCTAAACCCGCCTTTTTAAGATAGATATAACTCGTCGCAATTTCCCCTGAAAAATGATCATGAATACCGAGGAAAGAGTCGGGATCTTGTCTATTAAGTAACCGCATCTCCTTTTCACTTGTTGCGTAGAAGTAAACTTTGGTCATATTTGTAGAATTTATCCTAATGGTGATGTACGAAGTCTCTGGTTTTGGGGAACGCCGGAATGTAGCAATAAATATTATGGAACACAAAAGCTACCTACTTTTTCACTGAAGACATCGGCTTGGTATAGATCGATTTGTGATCGGGTTAAGTTTTGAAACCCTTGATTATTGCTAGGTGCAATTTGATTAGCTTGATAATACCATGTCACCGTTTCCTTGAGGGTTTGCCGAAAATCCCAGACGGGTTGCCATTTTAGGGTATGGAAAGCCTTATCTGTAACTAGATTAAGCAATTTAGCCTCATGAACAGCCTTCGGATCACTTTGATCGAGCCAAGTCCCCGGCCAAAGTTGTAGGATAGACTCAACTAACTCTTTAACCGGGCGATTAGAAGTCAGAGACGGACCGAAATTAAACGCCCCATATAAACCCCGGCTGTCTTGCTGCCAATTAGCCGTCATCAACTGCTCATAAATCGACTCAGCCAACCGTAAATAGCCACCTAAAGGCTCTAAAACGTGCTGCCAAGGGCGAGTCGCTAGAGGGTTCCGCACCGGAATCGCTTCCGACTTTATCAAGGCCCGCATCGCATCGGGTACAATCCGATCTAGGGACCAGTCTCCGCCACCGATGACATTTCCTGCCCTGGCACTGGCAATGCCGATGGGGGTTTGAGGGGTTTTAAAGAAGGAATTTCGCCAAGATGCGATCGCCAACTCCGCCCCCGCCTTACTAGAACTATAGGGATCGTAACCCCCCAAGGGGTCATTTTCCCGATAACCATAGACCCATTCCCGATTCTCATAGCACTTATCGCTAGTAATAAACACGGCGGCACAGGGATGAGTCAGGCTTTTGAGGGCCTCTAAAACGTGAATAGTCCCCATGACATTTGTGTTCCACGTTTCCACCGACTCCAGATAAGAAAGCCGCACTAAGGGTTGTGCCGCTAAATGAAAGACTACATCCGGCTGCCATGAAGCGATTAAACGAGTCACTAACTCAGGCTCTCGAATATCTCCTATATGATGACTCAGGTTTTGAGCTAAGTCCAATTGGTCAAATAAGGCGGGGGTGGTATTGGGAGCTAAACTGAGGCCTTTTACCTCTGCTCCTAGATGGAGTAACCAAAACGCCAGCCAAGACCCCTTAAAGCCAGTATGACCCGTGATAAAGACCTTTTTGCCCCGCCAAAATGCTTTCTTTACCATATTTTCCATCTAGCTTGTCCAGTGTCATAAAGGTGATTGAGCATTTCCATTTCTCGATAAGTATCCATGCACTGCCAAAACCCATCATGCCTATAGACGGCGAGTTCTCCCAAAGCAGCCAGGGTTCTGAGGGGCTGTGCTTCAAAAGTCGTCGAATCTCCCTCAATTAAATCCAAAACCTTGCGATTTAAGACAAAATACCCCCCATTAATCCATCCTTCAGCCGTTTGCGGCTTTTCTTGGAACTGACTGACTAGATTATCCTCAATCACTAACTCGCCAAAGCGAGAAGGAGGACGAACCGCCGTCAAGGTGGCTAATTTCCCATGAGAGTAATGGAAATCCAACAGATCCGCAATATTCACATCACAAACCCCATCCCCATAGGTGGCTAAAAAGATCTCACTTCCACTTTGGTCTATATAAGAGGTGAGACGTTTAAGACGGCCTCCCGTCATGGTTTCCTGTCCCGTATCAACTAACCAAATACGCCAGTCTTCCTCATCATGTCCACTATCGAGTTTGGTCACTTTTTTATTGCCTAACTCTAAGAGGACATCACTTTGATTCCAATCATAGTTAAAGAAATAGTCCCGGATTATTTCCCCTTTATACCCTAGACAGAGCATAAAGTCAGTTAACCCATATTGGGCATAAGTTTTCATGATATGCCAAATAATCGGTCGATTTCCGATGGCAATCATCGGCTTAGGTCGAAATTCGGTTTCTTCCCGCAGTCGGGTTCCTTTGCCACCACACAAGATGGCCACGGGAATATTAGACTTATAGTCCTTAACTGTTAAACTAACCGATTGTATTACCATTGGATTATATAGTGAAGGGCTTTGAGAGTGACATCATCTTATCGAGGCAGTTTAACACGGGATTCCCGATTGTGTCCAAGATCTGTCTAAAAAAATTTTTGTTAATGGGACTTAGACAAAAAACAAATCGAGAAAAGCTTCAACTCCAATCCCCGCTTGGGATTTACTTCGAGAAGCCCAAAATCGCTGAAACCCAGATATATCAAGGAAAATCATAAATCGAGGTTAACCCTTTGTCCCGTAATGGTTTGAGCCTTTTTTGCTGACCGAAAACGCCTAAGTCCCATTAAGCGAGTGTACCCAGTTTATTGCTAAACAGGCTCTTAAATCTTATAGCAGTTATCTTCATGGTGAGGTACGAAGTTTTCGTTTTGGGGAGTCGGCCAGTAATGCTAAATCAGGTTATACTTCATCTTTAACGCTATAATTCTGACCGAGTAGGACTAGAAATTCGTGCTACCATGCGAAGATAAATATTCGGGGATACGGTCACGAAGCTACCAGACAATTTTAGGATAAAAATACCGACACTTATGGGGAAATCAATCAATAAAGTCCGAGGAACGGCACTGATTTTAGGTATTCTAGCGATCGCCTTTGCCTTTTTCACCAGGATTGTCAGTATTTTTGAATACGTTACCTTCGATATCGGACCCGATCCCGATCAGATTACCCTTGGTTATCTTTCGATGGATATGTGGAAGGGAAACTTTCCTCAATTGGGACCTGCGGGGGGGGGTGGAAAATATGGATTCGTAATTCCTCCCCTCTATGGTTATTTAGCGTTCCCTCTGACAATTTTCGGTACCGCTCCCGAATTTCAAGTCCTTACCAATGGACTATTTTCTTTTCTATCGATTCCCCTCTTAATCTACTTTGTTTATCAAGTTTTAGAAAATGTAGAAAAAGATAAACGTCTTCTCCTGTCCAGTTTGGCAGGATTTTGGTATAGCACGATTTATGCGGACTATTTCATTAATAATTTTTCCTGGGCTCCTAGCCCAATACCCTTTTTCCTGCTCGTTTTTGCTTTACTCTATCGTTTCCAGATGGAAACGACTAAGCCGCTGCTCTATCAGGCTATAGCTTGGATATTCTTCGGGATTACCGTCGCTATATTGGTGAGTTTACACACCACCACAATGTTAATTATCCCAGTGACTTCTGTTATCGCCTGTCTATGGTTTGTTTATCGCAATCGCAAGAATACTCGTAAATGTCTTTTGCCTTTTCTATCGATTCTCTCGGCAAATCTCGCCTTATTTATGTATTGGCACAGTGAGATCGTTCGGAATTTCGCTAATACGAGGGGAATCGTGAGAGCACTCACGGCGAAGGGGGCGAGCGGTGAACCATCGAGCAATCTGTTCACTCGTCTATTTAAAGCGATTTGGGAAACGGTTTATCTGGGTAATCAAGTATTTTTTTTGAATGACAATATATCGATTTTCAATGTTGTAGTTTCGGTGATTTTTTTAGGCATTTCTCTATACATAGTCATCAAAAAATATCGAGGCAATAAAACACTGATCGGCTTTTTTGCGATCCCTTGGATAATTTTTCTCTACGCTTCCTCTAATTATCCTGATGAGCATTTTTATTCCCATCGTAAAATCTTACTATGGTTTGCTCCCATCCTTATGGCGATCGCTAGTCTGGCCTATCTAAACTTTACTAAGACGTTCGACAGGATCCTCGGTTTAGTTCTAGCAATTATCATCGGCTATTCTATCGCAACTAATCTCTATTTCAATCAACGTTATCTTGCTAGTAAATACGGTTCCGAAAGACTCCTATCCGTGGCCGATACAGTGGAAATTATCAATCAGATTCCGGTCGGTTCAACCCTTTGTGATCCAGCCAAGAAAGGCATAAGAAAAGAGCGCGGTCAGTACGATTATATTGATACCTTTATGACCAAAAGAGAGCTAACGATAACCAATGCCTGCCCATCGGGTAGTTATTATATACAGCCGAAATTTAAAATGGCTATCCAAATGAACGATTTATTTCCAATTTTTACCCTCGCCAAAACCCCTCCTCTCGATCGCCCGATGACTTCCCTTCTGGAAACCCCAGAAGCCTATCTCTATAAAATCGAGTAGAAATAACTCAACCGTGATAGCGCAATTTGCTGGGGATATTCTTAGGAAGTTTTCCTTTTGGGGAGTCGATTGTCGGTAGTCAGCAATAAGCTGTATTGCATTTAAACTGGGTATTTATTTTAGTACAAATGCTCGCTCTCTCCTTACTCATAGACAGTCTTAACAAGTGCTTTAGATAGTCAACAGCTTACTGCCGATGATTACCTCACCTTGGCGGCGTATTATTGACAATATTGAGAGCATAAAGGCGAAAACGCTCTAAATCAGCTTGCAGGGTCGATTCCACCACTCGACCAAGGAAAAGATTATCCATCAATTTTCCTAACCAACCAGGTATAGCATAGGCTGCTGTCAGTCGCACAATACTCTTACCATGACGGTCATAAAAACGAATCGCCCCGCGGTTAGGTAACCCGTCCACGGATTCCCATTGAATCATCTGGTGGGGGACAATTTTCAGGATCCGTGACAACCAAGTAAATTCCAGACCACCACTGGCTAACTTCCAACGGGAAAGCTCTGGCTCCTCCTCTAGAATTTTCACCGATTCGATCCATTTCATCCACTGGGGCATTTGTTCTAAATCTGACCAGAGTTCCCAAACCAGATCGATCGGCGCGTCCACTTCTACCTGTACACTATGTTCTAACCAAGTCATTCGTTAATTCTGGCGATGCTAAATATTTCTATGATAACGGCTATTAGTCTTTAGTCTTTGACTCAATGATAAAATAAAAACAATCTTCGACGTTTAATTTTACTATGTTAATCAGAAAACTGCTCGAATGTGAGGAATTCATCGCCGGTGATCATACCCGATTGCGCGAGTTATTGCATCCCGATAAACAGCCGTTAAATCTACGTTATAGTTTAGCCCACGCGCGGGTAGATATGGGGGAAACTTCTACTCCCCACGCTTTAAAAACTGCGGAAGTTTATTATATTCTGCAAGGACAAGGGGAAATGCACATCGATGAGGAAGTGCAATTAGTGACTGTCGGTGCCGCCATTTATATACCTCCTCTAGCTAAACAATATATTCATAATTGTGGAGAGGAACCGTTAGTTTTCTTGTGCATTGTTGATCCCGCTTGGCGAGTAGAAGACGAAATTATCTTTGAGTAAAACTAATGAATATTGGCATTATTGGACTGGGTTTAATCGGTGGTTCTTTGGGGTTAGATTTTCGATCGCAAGCTTATAAGGTTTTGGGAGTTTCCCGTCAACAATCCACCTGTGATATCGCTGTACAAAAAGGCGTGGTAGATGAATCTAGTACCAGTTTAGAATTATTGGCTACTGCCGATTTAATCTTTATCTGTACTCCCATACATTTAATTGTGCCAACTTTGCACAAATTAACTCCCTATTTAAAACCCCAAGCCATTGTCACCGATGTGGGATCGGTTAAAGGGGCAATTGTGGCCAATTGTAGTCAATTATGGCCAAATTTTGTCGGTAGTCATCCCATGGCCGGGAAAACCGAACAGGGAATTAATGCGGCACAATTTGGTTTATTTGTCAATGCCCCATATCTGATTACTCCCCTTGAATCTACCCCTAACTTTGCCGTGGAAATCTTAACTGAAATCGTGCAGAAATTAGGCTGTCAAATTTATTATTCCTCCCCCGAAGAACACGATCGAGCCGTGGCATGGATTTCCCATCTGCCAGTAATGATTAGCACCAGTTTAATCCAAGCTTGTGGGAAAGAACAAGACTTGAATATTCGCCAATTAGCGGAAAATTTAGCTAGTTCTGGTTTCCGCGATACCAGTCGCGTCGGTGCTGGCAATCCCGAATTAGGTTTAATGATGGCTCAATACAATCGTCAAGCTTTATTGATATCCTTGACAAATTATCGGCAAAATCTTGATCAAGTTATTGACTATATTGCAGGAGAAAAATGGCAGGAACTAGAGGAAATTCTCGTTTCTAGTCATCAATATCGATCCAATTTTCTTCAATAAGAAGAACATTTTGTCCAGCAATTATACCACAGTGCTGTATTATAGATTTATCCTCAGTAAATCAATGAAATAATATGAACACCTTTTTCGACTTTGAAGCCGAATTTGTTGACTCCTTACGTTGCATACCAATGACCGTGAGAATGAAACTAGATACCTGTGGAGTTAAATTAAAATTGTCCCATTGGATGCAGTTGAGTCAACTGGAAAGAATGGTATTAGTTAATATGGCTTGTACGACGGCAGCAGAGGCCAAAATTTATCGAGATTTTCTGCAAAAATTAATCACCGAAAAAACTGGCCATCCCCCGGGAGAACTAGCAATAGATTCCCATCCCGCTTGGCTAGATGATGGCCAGATACCCGTTACAGTCCTAGAAAAAGCCAAAGAATTCCAGATCGAAATTAGTTTAGAACAATGGCAAAAATTGCCACCATCCCAACGGTTTGCCCTGATTAAACTCAGTCGTCCAGGTCATGAAAATCTCAACTTCTATCCGGCCCTGAAAGAGTTCCATATAGTCGATGCCTAACTCAAGAACCTAGGCTAGATTAATTAAGTTTCTTCCTATCTTACTGTCATGACAATCAAAAAGGCGAGCGAGTCGATAAATTAGTATTTTAGACCAGATCGATCTCGAATTAAAACGGGGGGAAATAGCGGACTATAGCTGATTTAATTAGTCCCAAAAAAGGTTAGGTTCGCTAGTATGGTAAACCTTAACGGAACTTAGTCTAGGCTTATAAAATTAAATAAATTTCAGTAACTTGCTGCTCTCTTAATAAAAACGATAATTAATGAACCTATTCTTGGAAAATAATTATTAATTATACCGTTTCCATCCAGTCAAAAACTTGATTCAATTGCGACAAATCGATTAAACCGTACTGCCATAAAACCATCGGCAAAGAACCCACCGATGCTTCACAGAGACGCACAGCCATATCGAAGGAACGGGGGGAAATTGCTAATTTCTCCAAGAGGAAAGTGCGGAGTTGTTTTTGTTGATGAGCTTCCATGATTAAGGATCATTTATAATGACAATCTGATTATTGAATAACTTATCCTCTATTAAAAAGAGATGCTTCCCTCACGGGGATCACCCAATTGGGTGATTTTGTCGACCAATCGCAATAATTTAAGAATTTATCCATAATATGTCCTACTATCCCGAAATTGCTAGTGGGGATATCAACACTTTCTTTACTTAGAAAAACCATAAAGGGGAGCTTTTGGGATAAGCTATTGATAACCTAGTTTTTGCTCGAGTAGGAGAGAATTGCCCCCAATGAGTCATGCTCCTCAAGTTTCCGTGATTATTCCTTGCTATAATCACGGTCGCTATCTTGATGATGCGATCGCATCTGTTTTAGTGCAAACATACCAAAATCTTGAAATCCTTGTCATTGATGATGGATCCACAGAACCAGAAACCATCGAGGTTTTACAAAATTATCAACAGCCAAAAACCAGGATTATTCGCACAGAAAATCAAGGAGTTGCCACAGCCAGAAATCTAGGAATTGCCCAAGCGCAAGGAACCTATATTCTTCCCCTTGATGCCGATGATAAAATTGCCGATTCTTATCTAGAAAAAGCGGTTACTTTGCTAGAAGGTAATGAGCAATTAGGTATAGTTTATTGCGAAGCGGAATATTTTGGCGATAGACAAGGAATTTGGCCGCTGCTTGAGTATAAATTTCCCGATATATTAGTAGATAATATGATATTTTGCTCTGGTTTGTTTCGGAAATCCGATTGGGAAACTGTGGGCGGCTATAATAGCAATTTAATTTATGGTTGGGAAGATCACGATTTTTGGTTATCTCTGATCGAATTAGGTCGAGAAGTCTATCGTATCCCAGAAGTGTTATTTTTCTATCGACAAAAAGCTGATTCTATGAGTCGCTCAATGACCCCAGAACACTATATTTATTCCTACACCCAACTTTTTTATAATCATCCTCAACTTTACTCCCAAAATATCCAAGCCATTTTTGCTGCTTTAGTCGCCTTAAAAGTTGATATATTCGCTCAGTTGGAACAGGCTAGAGAACGAATTAAACAATTAGAAATTCATGAACAAGAATTGCATCAAGAATTGCAAAAAACCCAATTGAATTATCGAGAAAGAGACGAGGAATTGCAAAAAGCTTACAGTAAAATAGCCGCCATGGAAAAAAGTAAATTCTGGCAAATGAGAAGGGCTTGGATTAAAATGCAAAAATTGCTAGGTTTGCTGGAAAAAGACCCAATTTACTCCTAAAAGTCAGGTAAAAATGACGATGGATCAAGGCGGGGGTGGGTGGACTTTCCCTAACCCACCCGACTTTTTAATCGACGGCAATTAGGGAACGATTGCGAAGATAGGCCAAATCTTTTAATAACTGTTGGCTATCACCACCGTTATTAAGATTAATCCCCAAAGCCGCTAAATCCGCATCTACCATTAATTTTACCAGTCCCTCGAATGTCACCGACGGCTGCCAGCCTAATTTCTCTCTGGCTTTTGTGGAATCTCCTATTAATAAATCTACTTCCGCTGGACGCAAATAACGTTGATCAAACTCCACATAATCCTGCCAATTTAAATTAACGTATTGGAAAGAAATATCGAGAAACTCCCGGATAGAATAGGTTTCATTGGTCGCCACCACATAATCATCCGGTTCTTCCTGTTGTAACATTAACCACATCGCCCGCACATAGTCCTTAGCATAACCCCAATCCCTTTTAGAATCGAGATTTCCTAGATAGAGTTTTTTCTGTTGTCCGGCAATAATTCGGGCCAAGGCGCGGGTAATTTT
>NZ_JBLZRT010000046.1:0-8671 GCF_048564745.1 Microcystis sp. | reverse complement strand
TTTGTGGGATGCTTACACGCAGCTGCTGATATATCTGTAATAATTTAAGAGTCACTGATAATTGCTGATTATCGGTATTTCTGCAAATGTGGGATGCAGCCATCGATAAGTACCTAACTTCCCCACTGATAACTGATAACTTCCCCACTAATAACTGATAACTGATAACTTCCCCACTGATAACTGATAACTGATAACTGATAATACCGTGTTCTCACTCCCCCAAACCAGTCAAAGACAAAAAGAAATCCTTGAGATAGTTCTCGGCAACGGTTGGGACTATATGCGCGGGGTTTTAACCCTAGGAAAAACGGAAAATCCCCAGATTCCCACCCCAGAAGTTCTCAAAAAAATCCTCGTGGAATTGGGACCTTTTTATGTCAAATTGGGACAGTTACTTAGTACCCGTCCCGATCTGCTACCCGCTAATTATATCGAGGCTTTAACTGCTCTACAAGCGCAAGTTCCTCCCGTTGCTTGGACAGATATAGAAATAGTCATCACCGAACAGTTAGCAAAACCGATCGAACAGGTATTTAAATATATTAATCCCCAACCAATCGCCGCAGGCTCGATCGGGCAAATTCATCGGGCAACTTTATTATCTGGGGAGGAAGTAGCGATTAAAGTCTTGCGTCCGGGGATTGAAAAAATTGTCGCCCAAGATAGTGCCTTAATTAAGGGAATTGCTGATTTAGTTGCCCTAACAGAATTTGGTCAAAGTTATGACGTTGTTAACTTAGCAGAGGAGTTTATTAAAGCAGTCAATGCGGAATTAGATTTCACCCAAGAAGGTCATTATACTGACCAATTACGCTATAATTTAACCCAGAGTCGGTGGTCAGAACCCAAACAGTTAGTTATTCCTAAAATTTATTGGGACTTAACTAATTCCAAGCTATTAGTGTTAGAATGGTTAGAAGGAAAACAAATTTTAGAGGCCGATGTTTCTAGACCGCCAACTGAGCAAGCAATTTCCCAAAGAAAAAGTGAAATAACTAGAATTTTGTTTCGGTCATTTTTTCAACAAATTTATATTGATGGCTTCTTTCATGCCGATCCTCACCCGGGTAATATTTTCTATCTTGACGATGGTAGAGTAGCTTTAATTGACTGTGGTATGGTGGGCAGATTAGACCCGCAAACTCAACAAATTTTAACAGAATTGTTATTGGCAATTGTTGACTTAGATGCGAAAAGATGCAGTCAACTAACTATTAAATTATCTGAGTCAGTAGTCCCGATTACTTTAGTACAATTAGAGGTAGATTATGAGCGGATGCTGCGAAAATATTATAACCTCAATTTAAATCAAATTAACTTTAGTGAGGTGGTTTATGAACTTTTGCAAATTGCCCGTCGCAATAGAATTAAACTTCCAGGTAATTTAGGTTTATTCGCTAAAAGTCTCGCCAATCTAGAAGGAACTGCCCGAAAATTTAATCCTGATATTAATATCCTAGAAGAAGTCAAACCGCTATTAACTAATATTCTTGAACAACAGTTAATCGGTAGCACTCCCCTACAAACTGCCCTAAGAACAGTTTTAGACTTGAAATCTTTTTCCCTGAAATATCCCCGTCAAATTGAAGTTTTACTAGATGGTTTAACCTCGGAAACTTTAAATGTTAATCTGAAAATTCGCGACTTAGATAATCTCCGTCGCAGTTTAGATAATTCCGCCAATCGACTAGCTTTTAGTGTGATTATTGGTTCCTTAATTATCGGGGCCGCCATTGTCACAGCCAGCACCCAATCTCGGCAATTAACTATTATTAGTACCGTATTATTTGCCACAGCTAGTTTTATCGGTTTATGGTTAGTTGTCGGTATCCTGCGATCGGGTAGATTGCGCTAGAAATTATCGCCATTAAATTAAGATTTGTTGTTGTAAAAATTTCGCCCACCGACTAGCCAATTCAACTTCAGTAAAGGGAATTTTTTCAGGCGATCGCTCCTTAAAGATAAATTCTAGGAAAGGGGAACCCTGCGGGGGAAGAGCATCTAAATCCACCACTTGATTATTAACTAACAAACGGATTTCTTTGACCTCCTCTAGGGAAAAAGTTTGTAAATTAATCACTCCCTTACGAGTTGGCTTTCCCCAAGTGATAATTTTATCTTTTTGACCTAAGACAGAATATATATCATACTTAGCTCGATCAAAGTTTTCGGCCCATTGTCGATAGATTTCCACTTTTTGGTATTCATTCCAACCACTCCAAGCCAACCAAATAAACAGAATTAATAAAGGTGTCCACAATAAACCGCGTTCCATAAACTATCTCTCCAAAATTCTGGCCAATTAATCGTATTTTAGGCTAATTTGCAGCCAGGAATTATCAGCCGTCGGCCTTTTTTCCCCACTTCCCAACCCGAAACGGTCAAACCCTTTGCTAATTTTTGGCTTTTTACTTGCTATAATCGAGTGTCGAATTTGAGTAGGAGACGGGAGAAAATGGCCGATTGGCAGGAAATAGAGGGGGGGATCACGGCCCCAAAAGGATTTAAATCCGCAGGGATGGCCGCGGGCCTAAAACCGTCCGGTTTGCCCGATTTAGCCCTCATTGTCTCGGAAACAGAAGCGATCGCCGCCGGAGTCTTTACCACCAGTCAAGTGCGGGCCGCTTGCGTCGATTATTGCCGTCAACGCCTACAAACTAAAGCCAGCGCCAGGGCGATTTTGTGTAATGCCGGCCAAGCAAACGCCGCCACGGGGGAAGCTGGATGGCAAGATGCTCTCGATAGTGCCGCCGCCTTGAGCCAAGTTTTAGGGATTCCCGCCGATGCAATTTTGCTGGCATCTACGGGAGTGATCGGGCAACGGATTCGCATGGATGCGTTAACCGCCGCTTTACCGACCTTAGCAGGTTTATTGTCGGAAAATGGTGGCGAAAGCACGGCCCGGGCGATTATGACCACGGATCTAGTCCCCAAATCGATCGCCTTGCAAACCACCATCGATGGTCGTCCGGTCACAATTGGGGGAATTGCCAAGGGATCGGGGATGATTCACCCGAATATGGCGACGATGCTCTCCTTTATTACCTGTGATGCCGCAGTATCGACGGTTCTCTGGCAAAGTATGTTAAGTCGGGCGGCTAATAAAAGTTTTAATCAGATTACGGTGGATGGGGACACCAGTACCAATGACAGTCTGATCGCCTTGGCTAATGGTCAATCGCGCACCACGGCGATCACAGAAATGGGCCGGGATGCCCAAAAGTTAGAGGCCATGTTAACGGAAGTTTGTCAATACTTGGCCAAAGCGATCGCCCGGGATGGGGAAGGAGCCACCTGTTTAATAGAAGTGCGGGTTTCGGGGGCGGCCGATGATCAGTCCGCTCGTCAGATTGCTCGCACCATTGCTGGTTCTTCCTTAGTAAAATCGGCGGTTTTCGGTCGAGATCCTAACTGGGGACGAATTGCGGCGGCCGCGGGCCGGGCCGGGGTTGTCTTCCATCAAGAAGATCTACAAATTAAGTTAGGCGACTTCGTGATGATGGAAAATGGCCAACCTCTGGCGTTCGATCGAGCTAGTGCCAGTAATTACCTGAAAGCGGCAGCAAGCGGGGCTTATTTACGAGAAGATACCGTTTTAATGTCTATCTGTATCGGTAACGGTTCGGGAACAGGTACGGCCTGGGGTTGCGATCTTAGTTACGATTACGTCAAAATTAACGCCGAGTACACCACCTAGGGTTTGCTGAAAAAGCTTTTCCTAGGGGCAGGGTGTGGGGTGTGGGCTTCGGCCGTGAGCTCAGCCGAACGGGTGTGGGGTGTGGGGTTTTACCCATTTTCAGGACGTTCGGCGAAGCTCAGTCGAGTGGACGGTGAGCCTGTCGAACCGCCGTGGTCAATTACCTAATTTTCAGGGAAAAAGTACCTGAATTTTCCCCCCAATCACTCCAAAGGTCGGCACTTTTTGAGGGAAAACAAGTCTAAAAACCCTATCCAACAAGGTTTTTAGATTTATTCAGCAAGCCCTACTTAAAGCGATCGATTCTCTAAACAGGCTCTCTTGTCCTTGCTGGATTGTATCCCAACAGCTTGATCAAAGGTTGACGTTAGGCTCTAGTCTATACCGACAATCTCGATGATCGATCCTGTTGATTACACAGCAGCCGAGAGAGCCGATTACTCGATTAACAGATAAACTTTAATGGTTGGATTGTAAGTAGCTGGTTATAATTAAATTAAAAATGGATTTTAGGTTCGATCCCCCCTGCCCCCCTTGATAAGGGGGGTGCCGATCCCCCCTTAGTCCCCCCTTTAATCCCCCCTTATTAAGGGGGGCATCTGACAACTTTTAACGCCTACCTACTTACTTCTTTTCAACCAACCTCGAAAACAGTTTTGTCAGTCCCTCAGTTTCTTGGCAAAATCCATCTATTGGCGGGGAAAACGCTACATGGCCCAGAAAAAATCACCACGAATTCCTTTAGAATTGCACCAGATCAAGGCTTACGAGTTTTATCAAAAACGGCTGGCATCGGGTAAAGAAGGCAATGAGATAGATGACTGGCAGCAAGCGAAAGAATATTTTAGCCAACATCCCAGAGCGATTCTTGCTTGGAATCTAAAAATGCCCTATCGCGGGGGAAAAAGGCTAATTAAAAGATTGTTGCTATCGCTCCAGTCTCTTGTCAGAGTTGCTTGGAAACTGCTAATCTTTCCCTTCTGGCTATTTCAGCAAATACCTGGACTTTTTGCCCGTGAAGACAAAGACAGCCGCACCTTTGCCATTGATGTGGTCAAAACGATTATTTCTGCCCTGGGATTAATTGCTACCCTTTCGGCAGGAATCGGACTTTTTGTCAATTATCGCAATTCTCAAGCGGAAATGCGACTGACTCAGGAACGTCTTATTACCGAGCGCTTCTCGAAAGCTGTCGAGCAAATCGGTAATACTAAAGAGGAGGTGGTAATTGGCGGCATTTATTCCCTAGAGCGAATTGCCAAAGATTCTCCCAAGGATCAATGGACAATTATGGAAGTGCTGACTTCCTACATTCGTAAAAATTCCCCCATTCCCTCGAATATTGAACAACTGGAGCCAGCGGCAAGACAGAAAGTCCTAGAAAAGCTCCCTTCCGTGAGTATTCCAGTTCAGGCCGCTTTAACGGTAATCGGGCGGCGTAAAGTTGAAAATGACCAGGCCGGGGATAATTTGGCTGGAACAACTGACTCTAATAAAATTAAAATTCTTGATTTAAGCCAGACAAATTTGAGGGGAGCCAACCTCAACCGGGCTAACCTCAACCGAGCCAACCTCAACCGAGCCAACCTCTACAGAGCCTACCTCAACGGAGCCTACCTCATCGGAGCCTACCTCAACGGAGCCTACCTCATCGGAGCCTACCTCTACGGAGCCGACCTCTACGGAGCCTACCTCTACGGAGCCGAGGATCTTCACCCAAAACAAATTAAATCGGCCTGCTTTTGGGAAAGAGCAATACACAGGGGAGCCTACTGGGATACTGATAAACAATTATGGGTGGCTGCGGACTGGGAAGCCAATCAACGAGAAATCGACAAACTCAAAAGGGACAAAAACTCAGATCCGCCAAATCCGATTGATTGTAATACTAAATAGGGCTTGCGGCAAAAAGTACGGGCGAAGCATTCGGATAGAAAATCTCCGGTTTCACCGATAGGTTATTGCCCGAATGCTTCGCCCCTACAGGACGCGGGCCGATGAAAACGCAAGGTTTGGAAGCACGATTCTCTCAAAATCTTGCACCTGTTTCGCCAGAAAAGCCACAAAACCCTTACCTTACCTACATTTCACATTTATTCAGCCAACCCTAAATATTATGAAAACTTTTCTGACTTTTCTTCAGCTATTTATGAATGTCTGAATGATGCCCATCTGAAACATAAAAAAGAACTGAATTCCTTGCTTACTCTACCATTTCAGAAGTTGAATAAATCTCAGATTATGAACGTCTAAAGTATAGTTGGTCGTTAATTGCCATGTCTGCTATGATACAATCAGGGGGTGCTGCTTTAGCAAAGATTGATAGTGAACACTCATTATTATATTAATAAATATGAATAAATATGAAGTAATTTAAGTTTCCAAGAGAATGAACCCGATCTTTTTTACTATGGGGGTAAAACTGATTTTCAATTTCTCAGGTTGAAAGGTGAACCCAGATTAAGCTATCTGAACAATAAGAGGACAAGCCAATGTTTGAAGATTTTACCTATATTACCGATGAGGCTTTTTTAGAGAATTATTGGTGGGAAGAAAAAGTTATCTGTTCCCACTGCCAAGGCAAAGGAAGAATCTATCTAGAGACAGAGAATGAATCCGTCCCCTGTAAATTCTGTGAAGGTGAAGGCATTATTCAACGAAAACAAAAGGAGACTAACTATTCCTAAAAATCTGTATAATTAGATACCATAAATTAAAAATCTTCTTGAGTTAAAACCTCGGGCTGACATTGTTTAATTTCGCTGTTAATCCCCACGGCAGATTCCGATTGTAGGTCTTCGATATAACCGGATTGATGGGATAAAGCTTCAGAAAAACTCTCAAACGGACCGAAATAATAGAGACATTTCGGCTGGGTGGTGGTGATCTCTATCCACCAGGGTTGAGGTGGTAAACTAGGCTTAATGGAGACAGTTTCTGGGTCAAGAGGCTTTATACTGAGAATCCTGGCACCTTGGCGCAGGAGGCGCTGTGTTTCTTGACTCATGCGGCTTTTAGGTACTCGCAGGACTGTCCGGGAGAAGCGTTGAGGCAAAGAGCCAGAAGAACCGGAAAAAACAACTTCATAGAGAAATATTTGATTCTCTCCCTGATTATTAGCCTCTAGCATACAGAAAAGATTCTCTTTTGGGGGTAAGGGTTAAAAAAAACAGACGCTACTTTGAGCAGATGACTCAAGCAAAATCATCTCCTAACAGAGTAGCGCATCTTGATACCATAGCATAGAGCGGCAAAAAGTTAGGTTTTGACCTATTCTCCCCTCACAGTATGGCTTAAGGGGAGATTCTTCCACAGGAAGAACCCGATAGAGTTCTTTATGATGCTGTAGCCGGATATATGGCTGTTATCTTAATGGTGAGGCACAAAGTTTTTGTTTTCGGGAGTCGGTCGTCGATGCCCAATCCTGTTATACTTCATCTTTATGATAAACAATGTTAATAATATTGACAACAAATAGAGTTTTTTAACAAATATGCAGCCACCAAAATTAAGCTTAGGAACCAGATTATTTTTATCCCATCTCCTCGTTATGGTGGTGGGATTGAGTAGCTTTATTATCATTGCTAAATTATCTTCTCCCCGAATGTTTGTTTTGCGTTTGGAACAGTTAGAAAGGCAGGGATTTTTTACCGTGCGTTCAGCGAGAACTTTCTTGGTTAGGGGTTTTGAGACGGCTTGGGATAGTAGTGCTATTTGGTCATTTATTGCGGGAGGAAGTGCAGCTGGTTATCTGAGTTTTTTGGTTTCTCAACGCATTATGAAACCGGTAAAACAAATGAAACAAATCACTAAAAATTTTGCGGAAGGGGATTTATCGGCGAGAGTTCCAGAAAGCGAAATCCCAGAATTAAATCAATTAGCCATCAGTTTTAATCAGATGGCGATTAGTTTAGCCGATGTGGAAAAACGTCGCCAGGAATTAATCGGTGATCTTACCCACGAATTACGCACACCTTTAACTGTGGTGCGGGGATATCTGGAAGAATTAGCCGATGGTGCGATCGAACCTAATCCAGAACTTTATCAGAAATTAGTGAAAGAAACTCGCCGGCTAGAACGTTTAACCCACGATCTACAGGAGCTATCGCGAGCGGAATCTGGTTATCTCTCGATTAAACTGCAACCTGTTAATTTATTAACTTTGTTAAATTCTCTTATCGAAAAATTTGCCGATCAATTATTAGAAGATGGACCGACTTTACAGTTAGATTGTCCCCCCAATTTACCATCTGTCATGGCCGATCCCGATCGCCTTGAACAAATTTTAGTTAATCTGCTCGGTAATGCCATTCGTTACACCGATCAGGGTGCAATTACTCTGCAAGTGACAAGGGACAAAAATCACCTACAAATTGCCGTTATCGACACGGGAATCGGCATCGCAGCAGAGGATTTACCCTTTATTTTCGAGCGCTTTTGGCGGGCCGATCGTTCTCGTTCCCGTTATTCTGGGGGTAGTGGTATCGGTTTAGCAATTACCCGTCGTTTAGTGGAATTACACCAAAGTCAAATGGAGGTAGAAAGTGAATTAGGTAAAGGCAGCACTTTTCGTTTTTCCCTAGCAATATCTCCGAATTGGGAGTAGGGGTTTTTTTAGTGATCGGTAAACAGTAATCGGTAAGGGGAGACGGGAGAAGGGGGAGATGGAGCGGGGAGAGAGAGTTTGAGCATTTGTACTAAAATATCTAATAGACATCTCCAAAAATTATAACCCAATCACAGCTTGCTTTTAGTCTGCGTACTAATTAGATAGTTCTATAGCTGAAATGTACATCTATCGTTGCTAATTTAATTTTACTGAAAAAATATGAGAAAAATGAACTACCCCGCCGCAAGCGGACGGGGTATCAGAATCAAAATAGACTCAATTGTAGATTTTGGTGTAGCTGCAGGTATTCTTTATCTTGTTCTTTTACATATCTCGCTATCATACCTTCATCCCCATGCTTT
>NZ_JBLZRT010000045.1:0-75231 GCF_048564745.1 Microcystis sp. | reverse complement strand
CTTCCGAACTTACACTGTAGAAAATTCCCCAAGCTCCCTCTCTGTCCAGCAATGCTCTAAAGTTGATAAATATCAATCTAACAAAAACTCAAAGCCCTATTGTACAAGCTTTACAAGCATGAGTTGTTGATAGTTTTGCATAACAGGTTCGGTAGAGCCGAATAAATAAACCCAAAAGACGATCTAAACACCAAAATGGAATATACCTAAACGGACCCATTAATGGTAACAAACTAACGATATCTTTGCAGGTTGCCTGTACCATTTGAGTGAGCCAGACTTTTTTATCAAAATTTTCAGTATGAGGGCCGTGATGATCTTTTCTTTCGCGCACAAAGCACATCAAATCTAACTTTCTTTTGTCAAAAGGAACGATGGGAATTTCCTTTAAGTAGCCACTTTGAGCGGGGATATCCTGATTTTTGGAGCTTTTATCCCACACTGGCAGCTCTTCTATCCGGGGCAGCGGTTGCCAGGGAGCGGTCAGTTCTTTTGTTTCCCCATACTGAAATCGCTTAGTACAGAGTCTCATCACCCAGCTATCTGGAAATCGCTGGAAATACTGTAGAACCATGGTCAAGATATCGGGATGAAGAAACTCATCACAATTAATGGTTAGTGTGTAAGGTACTGTCCCATTCATCAATCCACTAATTCTTTGAATAATTTCTCCCCGCAAGGGACTGACTATTTGCTGTACCCTGGGGTCGGACGTGGGATACTTAGGTGCTTCTGGTGGATGAACCAAGATAAATTCTACTTCTCCCTTGACCTCGGTCAGCGCATTAAACCAGTGGTCAGCGAATCCTTCTCTAGTGGGAATAACAATTGATAGGCTTGGTGTTGACACCTTGTCCATGATAAAAAAATTTTTCCTCTATTTTTTGATGCCATTGTATCATAGTTCTCCGGCAACAAGGAAAATTTCTGGAAGATTGGAAGGCTGAGAGGTCAAGAGTGGGAATTCAAAAGAAGTAAAATCGATATTCAACTTGTTTCCCATCCTAAAATCTGATTTCTAGGTTTTTTAATCTGGCTCTTCGTTCCTGGAGAGTACGAAGTTTAGAGTGGTGGAATCGAGTAACGGTTATGGGGCTAAGTCCAGCGGATCAGGATTGGGGATGGGGTCGGGTTTGGCGGCGAGTAATTTAGGCAAAAGTAGACTGGGTGGGCTTTGCGGGAAAAAGGCTTGGGCGAGGGTGTTGCAGGGCGAGTAGAGCAATCCGCTCGCTAGGCAAGCCATGGCGGGGAAGAGTGCGAACCAGCCAGGGAAGTCTGCCTAAATGGTCTTAGGCAATTCTAAACTGAGAACTGGGAGCAAACCAAGGGCATTGAGAGTAACAAAACCTTCAAAGGCTTCGACTTTAGCCAAAATTTGAGCCTGATCATCCTGGGGATAGTCAGATTTCCCCCCGGCAAGAACTTTGCACTGTCCAGTACTCTAGAAGAGCCAAAAGTAAAAAGGAAAAAAACGGAGATAGGAGTGGGAAAATTAATACTGATAACTGATAACTGATAATCCTGTGGCTGTTTTAAAAGATAATCGGGCTACCGTCCAAAAAGTTCTCTGGATCACCCTACTGCTGAACATTTTGGTTATGGCGATCAAAGCGGGGGTGGGTTTGAGGATTGGTGCTTTAAGTCTGCAAGCGGATGCTCTCCATAGTGTCACCGATAGTGCCAATAATGTCTTGGGATTAGTAGCGATGCGGTTTTCCTCTCCCTATCCAGATCGAGATCATCCCTACGGACATCTGAAATACGAAGCGATCGGAGCTTTAGCGATCGCCGCATTTTTGGGGATTGCCTGTTTTGAAATCTTGCAAGGGGCGGTCATGAGTATTATCAAAGGAGGCAAACCCGTCGAGATTGCAGGTCCTGAGTTATGGCTATTAATTATCGTTTTAGGGGTGAATATTTTTGTCACCTATTATGAAAGATCGGTGGGGCAGCGTGTCGGTAGTGCGATTTTGATTGCCGATGCTCGTCATACCATGAGTGACGTGTGGGTGACAATTACGGTTTTATTGGGTTTAGTCGGGGTTTGGGTGGGCAATACGGCTAATATTCCCCAATTACAATGGTTAGATGTGATTTTGTCCTTTCCCGTCGCTTTTTTGGTGTTTAGCAGTGGTTGGAAAGTCCTGATGGAGAATTTACCTTTGTTAGTGGATGAAATGGCGATCGCTCCTGAAGTGATTCATCAAATTGTCATGGAGGTGCCGGGGGTGCTTAATTGTCATGCGATCGCATCTCGGGGAGTGGTGGGAAGACAGGTATTTATAGAAATGCACCTAGTTGTCTCCGCTGAAGATGTGGAAACTGCTCACGCAATCACGGAAGCGGTAGAAGCAAGATTAACCCAACAATTTAGCCCTGTGAGAATTTTAATTCACGTTGAACCGCCGGATTATCGTTCCGATCAGATCACTTTTGATGAAGAAGTGTGAAGCAAAAAAGCCTAAAATAAGTAGCAAACTTTTGCTAGAGGTGGCCATGGCGACAGAAAATCAAGCTAGAAACATAGTAATTACTGGTGGAGCGGGATTTATCGGCTCGAATTTTGTTCATCATTGGTGCGAGAATTATCCTGAGGATCGTGTCATTGTTCTCGATGCTCTTACCTATGCGGGTAATTTGAATAATTTAGCGACACTGAAAGATAGAAAGAATTTTCGTTTTCTGCAAGGGGATATCTGCGATCGAGCTTTAGTTGATCAATTATTTGCTGGTGAAAATATCGATACAGTTGCCCATTTTGCCGCCGAATCCCATGTGGATCGATCGATTCTTGGACCTGGGGCTTTTGTGCAGACTAATGTGGTGGGAACTTTTACTCTATTAGAAAGTTTTCGGCAACATTGGTTAAGTAATCATCAACCCGATAACTATCGTTTTCTGCACGTTTCCACCGATGAGGTTTATGGCAGTTTAGGAGTAGATGATCCGGCTTTTACCGAAACTACTCCCTATGCTCCTAATAGTCCCTATTCTGCCTCAAAAGCGGGGAGTGATCATCTAGCGAGAGCTTATTTTCATACCTACGGAATGCCGACAATTATTACTAATTGCTCTAATAATTATGGTTCCTACCATTTCCCAGAAAAGTTAATTCCTTTGATGTGTATTAATATTCTTTTGGGTAAACCTTTACCCGTTTATGGTGATGGTCAAAATGTTCGAGATTGGTTATATGTGCGGGATCATTGTCAAGCTTTAGATACAGTTATTCACAAGGGAAAAGTGGGAGAAACCTATAATATTGGCGGAAATAATGAGGTCAAAAATATCGATTTAGTCAGGATGTTATGTGAGTTAATGGATGAATTAGCTCCCGATTTACCCGTGAAACCTGCTCAGAATTTAATTACTTTTGTCAAGGATCGCCCTGGACACGATCGCCGGTATGCTATTGATGCCAGTAAAATTCGCACCGAATTAGGTTGGCAACCTCAAGAAACCGTAGAGGGGGGATTAAGAAAAACCATTCAATGGTATCTCGATCATCGGGATTGGTGGCAACCTTTGTTATCCAAAGAATATCAAGAGTATTATGGGAAAGTTTACGGTTAGAGAGGGGTAAAAACTTTAATCTTAATTTTGGGTGTGTTAGCCAAAACTAACACCCTCAAACCTTGTACCTCACTATTAAGATATCGGCGTTATTTTCAATAATATCGAAAGGCTGCCCACCGTTCCCTCGATCGCCACTTGTGGAAATACCGCCTGGATGAGTTAGAATCGGAAAGGAGAATTTTTGAGTAACCATGATCAAATTACGTCTAAAACGCTTTGGTAAAAAACGCGAAGCCAGTTATCGTATCGTTGCGGCCGTTAGCACCAGTCGTCGCGATGGTCGTCCCCTAGAGGAGTTAGGATTTTACAATCCCCGCACCGATGAAGTACGTCTGGATGAAGAAGGGATTATCCGACGCTTACAACAAGGTGCGCAACCGACGGACACCGTGCGCGGCATTCTCACCAAACAGAAAATTTTCGAGAAAATCAATGCCTAGTACCCCCAATTATCTCGAACTGGTGAAATTTATGATCGAGCCGTTTTTGGAAGATCCAGCCAGTCTGAGATTGGATATCGAGCGCTGTAAGGAAAATGAACGTCTTTGGGTGCGTGTAGCCTTCGATGATGCCGATAAAGGCAAAGTTTACGGCCGGGGAGGACGTAATTTACAGGCGATTAGAACTACCCTAGAAATGGCGGCCGCGAGTGCGGGTCGCTCTCTTTATCTAGAAGTCTATGCGGCCGAAAATGAAGGCGAACAGCGCCGCACCCGTCGTTCTAATGGTAACTTTGAAGGTACGGAAAGAAGACCGAGCAATCGCCGACCACCCGCACCCCGGCAGCTCAACAACTAACGAGCGATTTTAGGAAAACAGGGAAGGGGTTTCAACCTCGACCCTCTCCAGTTGCTCTAATTGCTGCCAAACTTTGGCGAGTAAAGTCGTTAATCCGGCTCCTGTTACGGCGGAAATAGTCAAAATCTCGGCATTGGTTATTTTAGCAAACTGCTTTTGGTAGTTATCTATCGTTTCCTCGTCCACAGCATCAATTTTGTTGAAAACCAGTATTTGCGATCGCTTTTCCAATTCCCGACCATAGGCGGCTAATTCCCCTTGAATAATTTGATAATCGGCGATCGGGTTTTCTGCTGTCAAGGAGACAAGATGAATTAACAGGCGTGTGCGTTCGATGTGGCGCAAAAATTCGTGTCCTAAGCCGATTCCTAGGTGCGCTCCCTCGATTAATCCAGGAATATCGGCGAATACCGTCCCATCTCCCGTGGGTTTGCGTACCACTCCCAAGTTAGGAATGAGAGTCGTAAAGGGATAATCGGCGATTTTGGGACGAGCAGAGGAAACGGCCGAGATTAGGGTGGATTTTCCCGCATTGGGCAGCCCGATAATGCCCACTTCCGCTAATAACTTCAATTCTAGGCGTAAATGGCGTTTTTCCCCGTCTAAACCGGGTAAAGCGTATTCGGGTGCGCGATTATTATTGCTTAAAAAGTGGCGGTTGCCTAATCCCCCTTTTCCCCCGGCAGCCACGATTAAAGTCTGTTCGGGAGTGACCAAATCGCCGATAATTTCCTCGCTATCGAGATCGTAAACCACTGTACCACAGGGAACTTTAATAATGCGATCGGTACCGTTGGCCCCGGTGCAGTTGTTAGGGCCGCCCCGTTTGCCGTCATCGGCCTTAAAATAGCGACTATACTGGAAATCTAGCAGGGTTTGCAGGTTCTGAGTCGCCACAAAAATCACCGAACCACCTTTTCCCCCATTACCTCCGGCCGGACCGCCGGCGGGGACGTATTTTTCCCGACGGAAAGCGACAATTCCATCACCTCCCTTACCCCCTTCCACTTCTATTTCGGCGCGATCAATAAACTGCATAAGATTAAGTAGTTAAAGTGAAAAAATGATCAAGCTTAAAGCTGTTATAGGTTAATATCTTGCCAATTTAAAGCTTCTGCAAATCCTTGAAAATGTTTGACATTAGTAGTAGCGATGACTAGATAACGACTCGGATATTGTTTTTTTAATAACTGCCAATGAGCAACAATAATAATATCTACGTCAATATTGTAATTATCAGCCGTTTGTTTGCCAATCTTTCGAGTTTCTACCCAAATTTGTGACGCTGCTAACATCACCTCGGTATCTAAATTTAAAAAATCAATGACATTGCGTAATTCATTAAGATTATCTAGGCTATTAAAGGAATTTTTTTTGACCGATTCTAATAATAGGCTTCTGCTGACTTCATAATCACAGATATCGGAACTAACTACATAAACGCCTTTAGACAAAAGTGAATAAAGCCAGTCTTCGCAGTCAGCTGGTTTACCAGGTTTTTTAGGATGAGTTAATAAACCCAAAACCCCCGAATCGATAAAGACAATCATCCTTGGCTATAAAGCTTTGAACCCAAAGGACGAGCATTATCAATCGCGGTCTGAAAATTGAGCAAACACTGGGAAATTTCTTGGTCTTGCTCATCGGTTATTTGTGACCGTTTTTGTCGTCTTTGTTCTAAGATAGCCAAAGCCGAACGATTTCGTTTAATTTGTTCTTTTCGATCCCAATCTGGATAATTGACAAGTTTGGGTTTTAATTGATTCATCTCTTTTACTGGAAATTATCTATCACAATCTTAGCCGATCCCTTGACACTTCACAACTCCAGTCACTATCTCCAAGGTTTTTAGTACATTTGTTCGGAAAGAAAAAACTTGTTTCTGGGCGGGGAATCCCTACAATAGGAAACAGGATAATTAGTAGCAGATGAAAACCGATGGGCCAGTTTTTTAAACAAACTTTCGCTAGTTGCTTGGGAACTTTATTGGGATTATTGGCATTTTCGGTCTTAGGTGTGGGAGGATTAGCATTTTTACTGCTTTCCTTGCTTATTTCTAGCGATAGCTCCTCAGTTAAGGAAAAATCGGTCTTAGTTTTTAACTTGGCCACCAATATCAGCGATGCTCCCCCTAGTTCCAGTTTAGCCGATAGTTTGACCGGTGAGAGTACGACCACTTTAAATTTGCGACAGGTGATAGCGGCGATCGAAAAGGCCACCCTTGATGATAATATTGTCGGTCTGTTACTCTACGGTCGCGGCACTGTCGGTGAATATGGCTATGCTACCCTGACGGAAGTGCGGCAAGCTTTGGCAAATTTTCGCCAATCAGGTAAAAAAATTATCGCCTACGATATGGAATGGACGGAAAAGGAATATTATCTTGCTTCCGTTGCTGAAAAGGTCATTATTAATCCCGTGGGGAGAATGGAAATTAATGGTTTAAGTAGTCAACAAACCTTTTTTGCCGATGCACTAGAAAAGTATGGTGTGGGGGTACAAGTGGTAAAAGTGGGTTCTTTTAAAGGTGCAGTGGAACCCTATACGCGTCAGGATTTAAGTGTCCAGAATCGTCAGCAGCTGCAAACCCTACTCGATACAATTTGGTCTAATTATAGTTCCACAGTGGCCAAAAGTCGCAATTTAACCCCCCAACAGGTGCAAACTATTTCTAATACTCAAGGTATTCTGGAAGCAACCACGGCGAAAAAGGCGGGTTTTGTCGATGAAGTTGCCTATTTAGATCGCGTAATTGTTTTGGCCAAGGAGTTGACAGGAGAAGCAAAAAATAAAACTAATGAGGAGGAAAATTCTGGCTCTTTTTCGCAAATTTCTTTAGCTAATTATGCTAGTTCTCTTGATGAGGAGGAAGATAGTAGCAATCAAATAGCGATAGTTTATGCAGAAGGGACAATCGTAGAAGGTCAGGGAGATAGAGGGGAAATTGGTGGGGATAAATTGGCGAAGGAACTGCGAAAATTACAGGAGAAGGAGGAGGTGAAAGCGGTAGTTTTGAGAATTAATAGTCCGGGGGGAAGTGCCACCGCTTCTGAGGTGATTCTGCGGGAAATTAAGCGTTTAGATGCGAAAAAACCAGTAATTATTTCTATGGGTGATGTGGCAGCTTCTGGGGGTTATTGGATCGCCATGGGGGGTCAAAGAATTTTTGCTGATAATGATACAATTACTGGTTCGATAGGTGTGTTTGGATTATTGTTAAATATCCAGAAGATTGCTAATAATAATGGCATCGATTGGGATACGGTGAAAACTGGACAATTAGCCGATATATCTACTATTACTAGACCGAAAAATCCCCAAGAATTAGAAATTTATCAGGGGTCAGTTAATCAGTTTTATGATTTATTTATCGAGACGGTGGCCCAGGGGCGAAAATTATCATCAGACAAGGTTAGAAGTGTGGCCCAAGGTCGCGTGTGGACGGGAAAAGATGCGGTTAAAATTGGTTTAGTTGATCAAATTGGTGGTCTAGAAACGGCCGTGCAATACGCAGCCAAAACAGCTAAATTAGGGGATGATTGGAGTATTAAAGAATATCCTCGATCGCAAAGTTGGCAAGAAGAACTTTTTTCTAATTTCTTGCAAACCTATCTTCCTCCTCTCACTAAAAATAATCACCCTTTGACGCAGGAATGGCAAAATTTTCAGCAGGAATTATTGAAGTTACCTACATTTAACGATCCCCATAGTGTTTATGCTAAGTTACTTTTTAATCTCGATTTTCGCTAATATTAGGTAAAAATAATGCTCCCTAATTCTGAAATTCTTTGACAAAAATTTCTATGAATCGCCCTAATAGCGTTATTCTTGGTTTAGCCTATATTTTGGGATTGTTATCTACAGGTCTGGTAGATTTTAGTCCCTGGTTAAACCGATGGCAAGAAGTGGTAATTAGAATTGTTATTCTTGGTTTAATTACCCTCTTAACGACAATTTTTATCCGTCGTTTTTGGTGGCAAAGTCCCCCGAAAAAAATTTGGCTGATAGCGGGATTAATAGCTATATTTGCCGTTGTTTATCTGGAAATTCGCACTCCTTACCCCAGCGCAAACGATATCAGTCATCTTTTAAAAAATAATGTGGTTAACTCTATTAAAATCACGGGCAGTATTAGATCAGAAATTCGTCTCAATCGCCGAGAAAATTTACAATTTTGGTTAGAAGTAAAGGAATTTAGCCTTAGGAATTTACCCACAAAAAAATCCGAGGGTAAACTCTACGTTACTCTCCCCAATCTAGCAGAAAATCAGGTTTATCCCGGACAAGAAATAACAGTTAAAGGATTACTTTATCGTCCCCGTCGTGCCAATAATCCCAATGCTTTTGACTTTGCTAGTTATCTAGCGCGTCGGGGTGCTTTTGCTGGTTTAAAAGGGGAGATAATTATTGATAAAAAGTCACCGACTTGGGGAGTTTGGCAGATTCGTCAGCGCATTGTTGAGGCACAAATTCAAGGACTAGGGCAAGAAAAAGGCACTTTATTAAGTTCAATTACTCTCGGACGACAAGCGGTTAATTTGCCAGCAAAAATCACCGATTTATTTATTAAAACTGGATTGGCTCACATTTTAGCAGCTTCTGGCTTTCATGTGGCTATTTTGTTGGGATTTGTTTTAACTATTACTCGCAATTTATCCCCTAAAAAACAGTTTATTATTGCCCTTACTATCTTAATAATTTACGGAACTTTAACAGGGTTACAACCTTCAGTTCTGCGGGCGATTTTGATGGGAATTGGGGCATTAATCGGTCTGCTTTATAATCGACAAGTTAATAGTTTAGGTTCCCTGTTACTAGCGGCTACAATTCTATTATTATGGCAACCTCTCTGGATTTGGGATTTAGGATTTCAGTTAAGTTTTTTGGCAACTTTGGGATTAATTATTACCGTTCCTTTACTGAAAAATAAAATTGACTATTTCCCTAATTTAATCGCTGAACCTATAGCTATTAGTCTAGCTGCCACTCTCTGGACTATGCCTTTATTAATGTTTACGTTTAACTCGATCACTCTTTATAATATACCCATTAATATTATCACAACTCCCCTAATTACCCTAATTAGTTTAGGAGGAGTTTTTACTGCTTTTTTAGGCTTAATTTATCCCCCTTTGGGCAGTATCGGCGCTAGTATTCTCTATTACCCTCTAGAGTTATTACTGCAAATTACCACCTTTTTTAGTCGGCTTCCTTTTAGTACCTACTCCACAGGTAAATTATCTTTAGGAGTGATGTTAATTATTTATATTTGCCTTACCTTAATCTGCTTTAATCTCTGGTTTCGTCAACGGTGGCATTTAATCGGGTTATTTATCCTCGCTGTAATTTTAATACCGATTATTTATCAGCATTTTACTTTAACTCAGGTGACAGTTTTAGCCACCAAATCGCAACCGGTAATAATTATTCAAAATCGAGGAAATACTCTCTTAATTAATGGGGAAGAACCTGCCACAGCACGTTATACAGTTTTACCCTTTTTGCGACAGGAGGGAATCAATCAAATACAAGGAGCAATAACCGTCAATAATTCGGCGCAATTCTCAACTATAAGTGAGGACATACCGATCAAAAAAACTATTAATTTATCCCAGTTAGAAAAATTTAATCTTGGTGAAATTACTGGACAATTGCTCGAGAAAAATTTATTTAAATTTCAGGTAAAAAATCAATCCTGGCTCTGGATTGTCAACCCGAAAATTCCCGTTAATTTATCCCAAAAACTCAACCCCCTAGTGTTATTATGGCAGGGAAGCAATCTGGATAAACAATGGTTAGAGTCCATTCGACCACAAACAGCGATCGCTATCACTAACAATCTCTCCCGTAATGCCAGAAATCAACTGAGAAAGGCTAGGATTAAGACTTACTGGACCGGGAGAGATGGAGCGATTCAATGGACAGCAAAAAATGGATTTCAACCCTTTCTAATTAATGAGTGATATGTACTACCAAAACTGAACAGGGAGCATGATGTACCACATAATTACTGACACTACCTAAGATTAACTCAGATAAACCCGATCGACCGTGACGACCAACAATAATTAAATCTATCCCCTCTTGCTGGGCAACTTGACAAATTTTCTGGCCCGGATCACCGATATAATAATCAGCCTGGGCTGTGATATTATCTTCCTTAGCTCGATCAACTAAACTGTTTAACCAAGCTTGTAATTCCGCCTGCATTTCTTCGGTGATTTGTTGTTCTAAGGCGATCATATCGGGGGGATAACCACCACCATAACCGATCAGATTACCATAAATAAAAGTTTCCGTGTAGGGAATCAAAGGTTTAGACAGACTATAAATAATCCGCAACTCACTAGCGTAGGTTTTTGCTAAGAGGATGGCCGCATTCAACACCTCTGGAGTGACATCTTGATAATCCACAGCTACGAGAATTTTATTATAGAGTTTGTTGGTATCCCGATCGACTGAGAGTGTTTCCGTATTATTCATAGAATTAACCTCCTCGATAGCAGATAAAGTCAGGGTTGAAGTTGCTTTTTTCCCATCGGCTGCCAGCAATACTCTGGGGAAATAGTCAAAAATTGCTGAAAGCTGATGATTGATAGTTGACGCTCCTCTACCTCTAGTGTGACATTTTTCGGATAATCTAGCTGAATTACCAAGAAAATTAACAATTTACCCTACTGTCACCTCCCTGTTCTGCTCCAAGCGCCCATCATTTGTTGATACAAATCATAGTCAGAAGAGGATCGAGATTACATCTATATTGGCGCTAATGGGGGATTATAGATTGAAAGCGGATGTTTAAAGCTGTCCGGGCGTGTAAACCTCTTACAAATACATTGTATTTATAAATGTCAGTCCTTTTACACGCCTTTTTTTCCCTTTTTAACCCCAAATCCGTTTTTAATAGGACGATTAACTCTAGATCCAACTTTAAAAACCCGCTCCCCACTTCCTGCTGCCCTGCCTTGAGAGATTTGACAAGGCTGCATCTCCTATTTGTGACTTTCTCTCACCGATGGTGAGCAGCAGAAGTTATTCAAAGAGGGCGAAGGCAATTCGCCCCTACAATAAATAATATGATTGCGCCAATGGTAGGGGCGCACCGTGGTCAGTGATTTATCGAACTGCGTGCGCCCAAAATGTCATCTAGATATTTCGACCAAATTGAGATGCAGCCTTTACCAAGGACAGCTGCAGTATATAATACGATTAGAGCGAGTTCTAAACCAACAGCTATGATTAGTCGCTACATTGTCGCATGGCTCCCAATGGTCTTAATAGGAATTAGTAACGGTATTCTCAGGGAAACCACCTACGGAAAATATCTCGATGAACTACGCGCTCATCAAATTTCTACCCTGACAGGCAGCCTCTTTTTTAGTCTTTATATTGGCACTCTTGTCTATTTTTGGGGTCTAGAATCCTCCGGTCAAGCCATTACTATCGGTTTAATTTGGTTAGTATTAACAGTGGGTTTTGAGTTTCTGTTCGGTCATTTTATCGCTGGTCACTCTTGGTCAAGATTAGGGCAAGATTATAATCTTTTGGCGGGACGAGTTTGGATTTTTGTTCTCTTGGTCATTACTTTTGCTCCCTTACTATTTTATCAACTTTTTTCTTAATTATGAAAGCTATTATCATTAATCGCTATGGCGATAGTAATGTTCTCCAATACACAGACATAGAAAAGCCAATTCCCCAAGGGAAAGAAGTATTAATTAAGATTATGGCAGCGGGAATTAATCCGATTGATTGGAAGATTCGTCGGGGGATGCTCAAAATAGCCACAGGTAATAAATTTCCCCTGCAATTAGGTTTTGATTATGGGGGAATTATCGTTGAAAAAGGTAGTCAGGTGGAACAATTCCAGATCGGAGATGAGGTTTTTGGTTTTGTCAATCAATTACCCGGTAGAACCTATGCTGAATATGCAATTATTCCCGCTTCCCTATTAGTTAAAAAACCGCATAATCAGAGTTTTATTGAAGCTGCCGCCACTCCTTTAGCTGCTTCTACCGCTTTGCAAGTCTTGCGCGATTTTGGCGGTATTCAAGCAGGAAATCGGATTTTAGTTAATGGTGCATCGGGAGGAGTGGGTAGCTTTGCTGTGCAGATAGGAAAAATTTTCTCCGCACAAGTAGATGGAATTTGTAGTAGTAAAAATATCGATTATGTCACCTCTTTAGGAGCCGATAAAGTTATCGATTATACCCAAGAAGATTGGAGAAAAACTGAGCAGAAATATGATATAATCTTCGATGCTGTGGCTAAGTCTTCTTTTTGGCACTGTCGTCAGCTTTTAAAACCCCAAGGCACCTATATAACCACCCTACCAAATCCAGGAATTATCCTCCTAAATTATCTCGGTGCTTGGTTGCCACAAAAAGGGAAAGTGATATTTTTTGCTCAAGCACAAGCGTCCGACTGGCAATTTCTCAAAGAAGCGATCGAATCGGGAAAATTAACTGTTAGGATTGATCGCACCTATACTTTTTCCCAGGTGGTAGCAGCTCATAATTATAGTGAATCGGAAAGAGTGCGAGGAAAAATAGTCCTGATCCCCGATTAAGGACAAATAGTTAGGGATTTTCCCGATTTTTTGGGGAACGAGTAAATAGTTTTAAGTAGGTAGAAACAGAGAATTCTTTAATTGGGAAGGTGATAAAAGTCAAGGGATTAATAGTAATAATAATATTGCGGCTATCCCTCTGTACCGCCTTGATAATCTGTTTAGCCACCCAATCGGCGGACATAATACCCACAGGATTTAAATTACTCTTAAAAGGGCCAAGAATTAGCTTTCTTACCACACAGGGGGCATCTAAACGACGCAGGGTAATCATATCACCGATCGCTCGTTTACTGAGTTCGTAGAGGGGACTAAAGGCAGGATTAACCTCCGCTTCCGAGGTATTCACCCAGACTTCCTTGCGGGCAATTTGCTCGTTAGTGCGGACAGTTTTGAAGAATAATTCCATTAAACGCCAGACGGAAAAAGTATTCACTTGGTAGGCTAATTCGATCGCTTCTGGGGTTCTTTGGCCGTGGACATTAACGCCATGATTTAAAATCAGTATATCTACAGACTTAAATAGGTCCTCAAGTTGGGTTTCTTCGCCGATTTGCCATTTTACAGTTTTTACAGGTACTGATTCGCCGTTAATTTCAATAGCGATCGCATTCTCCCCAGAAGTGAGCGCGATTACCTTGGCTCCCTTCAGTTGTAGGTACTTTAACAGCGATCGCCCTAAAGTTCCATTCGCCCCAGTAATGGCGATCGTTTTACCCTTAAGAGAAAGTGCCGTCCCCATCAATTTATCCATAAAGGTGAAAGTGCCACAATAATAAGCCTTTTGGTTATCAAAATGGTGTCGCCAGTGGTAGGTACGATTAACGCGCCATTGAGCGGGAAAACTCTCAAATTGCCCCGGACGATGGGTTAAATCGGTTAATTCCTCCAGATTAGCGATACCTAAACCTCGACCGATCGCCGTGCTGAGAAAAGCCAAAGTATAAAGGGAACCTAACCAACCCAACCAAGGGCGATCGAACCCCCAAGAGTAGGCCAGTAGTACCGGTAAAACACTAGCAGCCAACATAACCAAGGCCTCCGGTACATCATTGTACCAGTGGGCCCGACGATAAATTTCCTCGCTCATTACCGACAGATCGGGACGAAAAACCCGATGATGCCAGACGTGCAGACGATAAAGGGGCTGCCAATGGTGGGCGAGAGCATGATAGCAATCACGCACGATCTCCACCCAAATAATTGAGCCACAAATCAGTCCGACACAGAGGAGCAGGTTTGACATAGGGGATAAATGTTAAATTTTCTCAACGAATGTAAACAAAGCAATCTTAGCCGAAAAAGCGGATTTATCGGGTAAAAAGAACCAATAGCCTGAAAAACTGGGGTTTCTTTACCGAAAAAACTTAAGATTCTGTTAAAAATTTTAACAATTTTCGGTAAGATAAAGCAAGAAACAAGCGTCTACTTGAACAGTACTTAACCTGAGTCGATTATGGCAGAAAATTATTGGTCGCGAGAGGATGATAACGAAGAATTAGACCCGATTGGTTCCCTCCTATCTGACTGGTCCGATCCCGAAGACGAGGAGGACGAATTTAGAAGCGAAATTTTTCAAGGCCGATCGGGACGCAGACAGAAAGCGGCTTTTAGCCTCATGGCGGTCTGGACAATAATTATCGGACTTCATTGGCTGAGTTGGGGTTATTGGGCAGTTATCGCCCTAACTATGGTACTATCGGGGCAAGCTTTGCGGCTGCTGTTCACCAAACCAGAAACGCCGCCAATTCCCTTACTGGATAAGGATTTAGCCTCTGTCCCCAGGGTTTCTCTCTTAGTAGCGGCCAAAAATGAAGAAACCGTAATCACGAAACTGGTTAATTATCTCTGTCATCTAGACTATCCCCAAGATAAATTAGAAGTTTGGATCGTCGATGACTATAGTACCGATAACACCGGTGCGATTCTTGATCGCCTTGCTTTAGAATATCCCCAATTACAAATTCTCCATCGTCCTGCTAATGCCGGAGGTGGCAAATCCGGCGCCTTGAATCAGGTTTTATCCCTGACTAACGGGGAAATTATTGGCGTATTCGATGCCGATGCGGGATTATCCTCCGATTTACTGCGTCATGTGGTCCCGATGTTCGACGATCAAGAAGTGGGTGCGGTACAGGTGCGAAAAGCGATCGCCAATGCCGCCGAAAACTTCTGGACAAAAGGACAAGCGGTAGAAATGATCTTTGATAGCTGTTTCCAACAGCAACGGATCGCGGTGGGAGGGATCGGAGAATTGCGCGGAAATGGTCAATTTGTCCGTCGTAGTGCCTTAAATCGTTGCGGGGGTTGGAATGAACAAACGATCACCGACGATCTTGATTTAACTATTCGTCTCCATATCGATAATTGGAAAATTAATGTCTTAAATTTTCCCGCAGTAGCGGAAGAAGGGGTGAAAACCGCGATCGCTTTATGGCATCAGCGCAATCGCTGGGCCGAAGGTGGTTTTCAGCGTTATCTCGACTATTGGAAAGCGATTTTAAAGTCTCCCATGCCTTGGCCGAAAAAGTTTGATTTAATTGCTTTTTTGATTGTTCAATATATCTTACCTGCGGCCGCTATTCCCGATCTTTTAATCACAATTACCCAGCATCAATCCCCGATTTTAACGCCTTTAACTGGTTTGGCTCTTTCCCTTTCTCTCTGGGGGATGGTGACAGGATTAATCCGGGTTAATAGGGGTAAAAAATTCACTTTCGCTCTCGGTTTAGACATCCTTGCTCAAACCATTCGCGGCATGATTTATATGATGCACTGGTTTATTATTATTCCCAGTGTCAGCCTGCGGATGGCTTTGCGTCCTAAACGTTTGAAATGGGTGAAAACCGTTCATCTGGGGGAACATCTCAGTGCCGAAGTTTAATTTTTGAGGATAGACTCCAAAAACTTTGGCCTTATCAGGCTTGAAATCCCCTGTTAGTAAAGGTTACAGCCCTTACAAGCCCCTCTTGGAAAAATTTCCAATTTCCTTAATCATGCTTGCTGCCAATAATGTGTTAATTTAGATACAGAATTGAATTCCGTGACAGCACTGGGGTAGCGAAAAGCGCTCGCTCCAGTTTTTTTTATCTAAATCGGGGTTGGGGGTTAGGGGGAGTAGGGAGAAAAAAGCTGATGGCTCTCTTGGGTTTGAATGTATTCTAAGATACAGTCCTGCGGGGGAGCGAATGGAACGAACCACAAAGACACAAAGGACACAAAGATTGATCGCTACCATTGAAAATATGGCAATTATTGGAGCCATGAGGTACAATAGAAGGCAAATAGACAAATAATTGCGGGACAGAGCAGACATGAGACCCTATTCAGTAGATTTTCGCCAAAAAATTATCGATGTCTGGGAAAAAGAAAAAATTTCTATTCGAGAACTGGCCACAAGATTTAATGTGGCCAAAAGCTTTATTCAAAAGTTATTGAAACAATATCGAGAAACGGGAGATATCCGTCCCCGTCCCCAGGGAGGCAGTCCCCCAACTAAGTTAAATAGTGAGCAGTTAGTAATTCTTGTGGAAATCATCGAAGCTAACAGGGATGCAACCCTGCAAGAATTATCTAACTTACTCTATGAAAAAACAGAGATTAAAGTCAGTAGAGCCACCCTAGGGCGAATTACCAAAAAACTGAATCAAAGTTTTCCCAAAAAATTCCACAGGAGTCCGAGAAAATTGGAGAAAAAGTAACATGGTTTCCCATTTGCTTGTCGATGAAGTATTGAGCAATTGAGTCGAACAGAACAAAACCTCAAAAAAGAAGCAAAAATATGGCGATAATTACTTAAATAAGTCAAAAAAATATCGGCATAGTCAACATTTATCGAAGATAACTGCTAAGTACCTAAGCAAAATCACAGCGTTTCTCATAAAGATACAGTATAACTTGATAGGGTATCGTCTCCTGTCTCCTGTCTCCTATCTCGACTAGGAAATTAATTTTTCACGACTACTTATAGTTAATCATGTATTTCTGGCAATTTCGTGTTTATCAGCGTCCTTTGCTGCGTCCCCTACAAACCCATCACGGACTCTGGCAAATTAGGGAAGGAATTATTATTCGCTTAGAAGCGGAAGATGGACGTATTGGATGGGGAGAAATTGCTCCTTTACCTGAATTTGGTTCAGAAACATTATCGGCAGCAATATTATGCTGTCAAAGTCTCAAAAATCCCCTATCAATAAATTCAATTTTTTCTATTCCTGAACAATTTCCCGCTTGTCAATTTGCCTTTGAATCAGCTTTAGAAGATTTAAGTATAGAAAATCAATCAAGAGAATTAGAACCGAAAAAGTATAGTTATTTATTGCCCACTGGTGCGGCAGTATTTCCCTGTCTGGATGATATTTTAGCCACCAATCAAACTAATACTTATAAATGGAAAATTGGAGTCAATTCTCTCAAGCAAGAGTTAAACTTATTTGAAAAATTAATTACCCGATTACCCAGGAAAATTAAATTGCGTTTAGATGCCAATGGGGGATTAAGTATTACTGAGGGTAAAATCTGGTTAAAAATTGCCGATGAATCTAAAATAATTGAATTTATCGAACAACCTTTACCCCCGTCTCAATGGTTAGAAATGTTGCAATTAAGTCAAGATTTTACCACAGGGATTGCTTTAGATGAATCCGTAGCCAATCTTCGACAAATAGAGGAATGTTATCAACGGGGATGGCGAGGAATTTTTGTGATTAAACCTGCTATTACTGGTTCAATACAAGGGTTAAGAAATCTTTGGAGAAAATATCCCTTAGATTTAGTATTTTCCTCGGTTTTAGAAACTAATATCGGCAGAAAATCCGCTCTACGTCTAGCACAAGAATACCCCAGAAAGGAGCGAGCTTTAGGTTTTGGTGTGCAACAATGGTTTAATAATAGTGACCCCGATTGGTTGGAAAAACTGTGGACGACATCAGCGAACAATTAGCATATCTCAGTCAAAAAGATTGGTTATATGGATACAATAGCCAGAAATTTTATCAATTATATCAGTCCTATTCTCGGCAATTTATCGCCGCAGATAATCCTCGATTAACTCTACTTCTGTCCGAAGGCAATCCCCTTAAATTCTTAGCGATATTCTTGGCTGCCGTCAGGGTCAAAAGTTGCCTATTTTTAGCTAATCCCGACTGGAAAAATAACGAATGGGAACAGGTTTTCTCTCTGATGCAACCCGATTATATTTTTGGCGAAAATATCAAGGTTTTTAACTATAATTCTCCTCCTGTCAATCCTGTGACTAATTCTCTGATGATACCCACGGGAGGAACATCGGGAAAAATTCGCTTTGCTATCCATAACTGGTTAACTTTAACTGCTTCTGTCAAAGGTTTCTCTGAGTATTTTCAAGTCGAGCAGGTTAACTCTTTTTGCCTACTGCCCTTATATCATGTTAGTGGTTTAATGCAGTTTCTAAGAAGTTTTTTAACAGGGGGAGATTTTGCTGTTATTCCTTACCATAAAATCAAACAAAAGCGCATAAATACTCTCAATCTTCAAGATTATTTTATCTCCTTAGTCCCCACTCAATTACAATTTTTTCTAGAAAATGATCCTCGATGGTTAGCCAATTTTAAAACAGTTTTACTAGGAGGTTCCCCTGCATGGCCATCTTTACTAGAAAAAGCTAGAGAATATAATATTTCTCTGTCTCCCACCTATGGAATGACAGAAACTGCCTCACAAATTGTCACCCTTAAACCAGAAGATTTTCGACGAAGCAATAATAGTAATGGACAGGTATTACCCCATGCTCAGATAAAAATTAATCCCGATAACCAGAAAATTATTATTGAAGCAAAATCTTTATTTTTAGGTTATTATCCCCATCTTAATCAAGCAAGCTACTTCGAGACCGATGACTTAGGTTATTTGGATAAAAGTGGTTATTTATATATCATTGGTCGGGATAGTCAAAAAATAATTACCGGAGGAGAAAATGTTTATCCTCTTGAGGTAGAAACTGCCATTAGACAAACTAATTTAGTTAAAGATGTGGTGGTTTTAGGGTTGCCAGATTCTCGATGGGGACAGATAATTGTGGCTTTTTATGTACCCGTTAACTCTCAGATAAACCAGACAATTATTCAATCTCAGATTAAAGATAAATTAGTCAATTATAAGCTGCCGAAACATTGGATAAAATTACCAGAGATACCAAAAAGTCCCCAGGGGAAGATTAATCGAACCAATTTAATTAAATTAGCTGAAACTTTTTTGACACCGAGTCAAACCCCGGACGATAATTATAGCAGTTATCTTAATGGTGAGTTATGAGGGTTTCCTAAATTAGCGTCATTTTCCCAGCCAAAAGCCAAGGGATTTACTCGGTATATGGCGACAAAATCGCCATTTTTTGCCGAGGAATTGCTGGTAATGGCAATCTCTGGCTCATTTTATTAATGAATGTTAAAAGTTGATAGCTATCTTGCTAAAGATTGACCGCTCAGGCAATAATGGGAAGGTTTATCATCCCCATTAAAGTAAAGAATGCTCAACGCTTTTATTTGGCTACCGATTATAGGGGCGATACTGATTGCCTACACGCCTCTAGAGGCGAAAAAAGTGCGAGGATTAGCTCTAACTCTTGCTGTCGTTCTCTTACTGCTTAATATTCTCCTTGGCTGGCAATTTGACCCTAGTAACCCGCAAATGCAGTTCACGGTTAACCTGCCTTGGATTAATTTCCTCGGTTTCAATTATGCCCTCGGTGTTGATGGATTGTCATTCTCATTACTTTTTCTTAACAGCATCTTGACAATAATTGCTCTTTATGCTAGTGGTACAGAGGTTAACCGGCCGAGATTTTACTATTCTCTGCTCTTGTTACTCAATGCTGGAGTAGCGGGGGCCTTTCTAGCACAGGATTTACTGCTATTTTTCCTATTTTACGAATTAGAAATCGTCCCGCTTTACTTTCTCATTGCCATTTGGGGGGGTCAAAGACGCGGTTATGCGGGCATGAAATTCTTATTATACACAGCAATTTCTGGCTTTTTAGTGCTAATCTCTTTCCTTGGCTTAGTTTGGCTAACTGGTGCTAATAATTTCGCCTATAACCCCCTTTTATCGAACAATTTAGACGTTAAAACCCAATTACTGCTCCTTATTCCCCTTCTGATTGGATTAGCCATCAAAATCCCGATTTTTCCCTTTCATACTTGGCTACCGGATGCCCACGTCGAAGCATCTACCCCCGTTTCTGTGCTTTTAGCGGGAATATTACTCAAATTAGGAACCTATGGACTGCTGCGCTTTGGAGTCGGTTTATTTCTCGATGCTTGGGTGACTCTCGCCCCTTGGTTAGCAACAATAGCAGCTATCAGCGCCCTCTACGGGGCCAGTTGCGCTATTGCCCAAAAGGATATGAAAAAAGTGGTCGCCTATTCTTCCATTTCCCACATGGCCTATATTTTACTAGCGGCGGCGGCCACCACCAGATTAAGCATCACCGCGGCGATTTTGCAGATGATTAGTCACGGTTTAATTTCCGCTTTGTTATTTTTGTTGGTGGGAGTAGTGTATAAAAAAACCGGCAGCCGGGATGTGGATTATCTACGCGGTTTATTAAATCCAGAAAGAGGTTTACCAATCACGGGAATGTTAATGATTTTAGCGGCCATGGCCAGCGCCGGCATCCCCGGAATGGTGGGATTTATCGCCGAATTTTTGGTCTTTCGTGGCAGTTTCCCGATTTTTCCGATACAAACGCTCTTATGTTTGGTCGCTAGTGGTTTAACCGCAGTATATTTTCTCCTGATGATTAATCGGGTTTTCTTTGGTCGTTTAACCCCCGAATTATCGCGCATTCCTCGCAGTACCTGGCCCGAAAGATTTCCCGAAATTGTTTTGGCTTTATTTATTATTGTTTTGGGATTACAACCGAGTTGGATGATTCACTGGAGTGAAAACCAAGCATCAGTGTTATTAACTGGCACGGCAATTAGTCAAAGGCAATCATAGAACCATCTTCCGGAATTTTTCAAACCTAGACCGAAACTAACTTGTGGATAGGAGCCGAAACGTCAAAAATTTTTGGCCTTGCGGAGGGAATTAACCGTTAAAACCACCTGTTCCCCCACCAGTTCAATTTCTTCTAAAGTATTAAAACGACTCAACCCGAAGCGCAGGGAGGCATAAGCGAGAGATTCGGGGCGACCCAAGGCAGTTAAAACGTGGGAGGGGGCGGTATGGCTAGAAGAACAGGCAGAACCGGAGGAAAGCGCCACTATTGGCTGTAATCCTAACAATAACGCCGCACCGTCCACCCCTTCAATACTAATATTCAAATTTCCGGCTAATCTTTGGCTAGGATGACCATTGAGATAAATTCTGTCTAATTGACTGATAATCTCCCATAAACGGGCTTTTAACTGATTTAAGTAGCTGTTATCTTCTTCGATCGCTTTGATGCCCAATTCTACCGCCTTGGCAAAACCGACAATTTGCGGTGTAAATAGTGTACCCGATCGCAGTCCTTTTTCCTGGCCTCCCCCTTGAATTTGAGCGGCGAGACGGACTCTGGGATCTCGGCGCCGGACGTACAGCGCACCGATTCCCTTTGGTCCGTGGACTTTGTGAGCAGTTAAGGACATCAGATCTATATTCATTTCCTCCACATCTAGGGGAATTTTCCCGATTGCTTGGGCTGCGTCCGTATGCAAAAGTACCTGATACTGGCGACAAATCGCCCCAATTGCCCCTAAAGGTTGAATCACCCCAATCTCGTTGTTAGCGGCCATAATTGACAGCAAAATCGTGTCAGGACGTAAAGATTTTTCTAGTAATTCCAAGTCAATTAGTCCATCAGCACCGACGGGTAAAATTGTCACCTCAAAACCCAATTTTTCCAGATAATGACAGGGATCTAAAACGGCCCGATGTTCTGTCATCACCGTAACTATATGCCTTCCCTTGGCGAAATAAGCTTCGGCAACCCCTTTGATAGCCAGGTTATTGGCCTCCGTTGCTCCACTGGTAAAAATAATTTCTTCGGGGCTACTATTAATAGCAGCGGCGATTGTTTCTCTTGCCTGTTTAACCGCAGCCTCGGCTGTCCAACCATAGACATGATTAATACTACTGGCATTACCAAAGTGTTCGGTAAAATAGGGCAACATCGCCGCCAGAACTTGCGGATCTAGGGGTGTCGTGGCGTGGCAATCTAGATAAATCGGCTTTTGAGACATATTTTTGGCGTGTGGGGGAGCAGGAAGGTCTTGTCTATGATGGAATTGATTAGTTGGGTAGATGGGATAAATGGGACTTTTGCAGAAGGCAAGTTCTCCGACCCTGTAATTAATTATAGGATTGGCCACTAGAAACGGTCTTAAGATTATAGATAAAGATGATTTGCGAGAACTTAAAGAAACCATCAAGGAAGAAATGAGTGAATGGCTGGAAACCCTAAAGCGATACGATGACCCATTGAGTGAAGATAAGTAGCTGGTTACAATTAAATTAAAAATGGATTTTAGGTTCGATCCCCCCTGCCCCCCTTGATAAGGGGGGTGCCGATAGGCGGGGGGATCTCCCCTTAATAAGGGGGGCATCTGACAACTTTTAACGCCTACCTACTTATGTCGGATGTTCGGTGATTTTAACCGAGGAGCAATCCCCCACCCTCTAGGTGAGAAGCTATAATATCATGGTCGGGACACAAGAAGAGCGAAACAATGACAACATTAGAATTAGAAAGCTGCCAGTCGATTCTTAAGGCTGGTAAAACGACGACAGAAATAGCTTTACAATTGTTTGACGCTCTCGAACCCGTGAGTTTAGACTTTATGCTCGGTGTTTGGCAAGGTTCTGGACTTGAGACAAATCACCCAATGGATGGTTTATTAGAAGCATCTAATTGGTATGGTAAAGAATTTGTTGATACTGAGAATGTCCACCCCCTGTTATTTTTAGATGGTCAGGGAAAAATTTTTAAGGTAGCACCTAATCCCACGGCCATGAACTGGATTTTGAAGCTGCCGATACTCAAAAATAATTCTCTGAAACCTTTACTGATGCTGACCAACTCCTTGCTGAAAACGCAGACAAGTCAGGCTAGACTGCGAATGATGGAATATCGGGGCAAAGTCAGCGCCACGATGATTTATGATTATTTGCCGATTAATGACTCTTTTCGGAAAGTAGATGATAATACGGTGCTGGGAATTATGGATTTTAAAAACTTTCCCCAGCCTTTCTTTTTTGTTCTCAAGCGATGTCAAAAACATTTTAATTCTTGAGGTTGGATTTGAAATTGTTCGCGCTCGTCCAGTTGCCAAGCTTGTAAATCGATCGCTCGCCCTGAAACTACGGAGACAATTAAATAAGTATATCCTGACCAGGCTAATTGGCGATCAATTTCCGAGGGAATGGCGGCATGATCGGGATGGGAATGATAGATACCAATAATTTCTAGCTGGTTTTCCCGGGCCGATTTTTGAGCTTGTAAAAGCACTTCTGGGGCAATACTAAAGCGGTTTCTTTTATTGCCTGACCAGTTATTTTCTGTTGCCTGTATGCTGATAACTTCGGCTGCTGTCTCGGTAATTTTTCCTAGGAGTAACCCACAACATTCTTCGGGATAGGTGGATTCTGCGTGGGTGAAAATAGACTGGTAAATTTGGTCTGTAATCAGGATCATAGGGTGGAGTAAGCGGGTCTCAAATGCTATGGACAACAGGGTAAACGCATCTCAATTTTGGCCCACCATTTTCTTGCTTCTGGCTGGCTATTTTGTCACCCGCCAACTGAGTTTAAGATTAACCCAAAAGTTCCAAACCGTGACGATAGCGATGGCGATGAAGTTAGCTAGATAGCGATTAATTCCTAAACCGTTAAAGAGCAGGTTGAGCAGCAGTACGTTTAAAATTAAACCGGCTAAACAGATCAAATTGAACTTGAAAAATCTTTTCCAGCGTTTATTCCAACCCCGTTGACGAGCGGATAAATCGCCAAAAGTCCAGCGATCATTCCAGATAAAATTATTAATAATTGCTAATTCGGCGGCGATGATTTTACTGCGGGTTAATCCCCAACCCAAAGCGGCGGGATCACTGAGAAGATAGAGAAAGGCCATATCGACAAAAACCCCGGTTAATCCCACTAAACCGAAGCGAATAAATCTATCTAAAGGTAGATTGACAATTGCATCTAAAAACCTTAATGGCTTTTGAGAGCGCAAACGCAGCAGATGGAAGATATATTCTAGCCATTGTTTCCAAGTTACCTTACTTTCCCCCTCTAGGCGCTCTTGGAAGACATAACCCACTTCTCCGATGGTTTCGATGCGGCCTTTGCCGATGACTTCTAGTAAAATTTTGTAACCGGTGGGATTGAGAATCGGACCGGCGATCGCTTGACGGCGGACCATAAAGTAACCGCTCATGGGATCGGAGACGCGACCGACCACCTCTGGCAGTAGAATTAAACCAAGGATTTGAGCGCCGCGAGAGAGAAATCGTCGCAGCAGACTCCACTCGCTCACTCCTCCTCCTTCGATGTGACGACTAGCAAGAGCTAAATCGGCTCCTTTTTCGATAGTTTCGAGGAGATTATAGAGAATTTCGGGGGGATGTTGCAGATCTCCATCGATTACTCCTAGTATCTCACCCCTTGACCCTTGCCAACCCCGCACCACTGCCGACGCTAATCCCTTTTCTCCCTGACGACGCATCACCCGCAGTTGCGGATAATCTGGGGTTAATTTGCCGGCTAATTCCCAAGTGCGATCAGGACTGTCATCATCGACGATAATTAGTTCATACTGATCGGGAATTTTTCGATCGAGTAATTGACTGAGATTCTCGACTAGGGGAATAACGTTATCTCGCTCGTTATAAGTGGGAATAACTAGAGATAATTTGAGTAATTGCGGCGAATCTCTGAGAATATAACTATTATTGCTAATAATTCCTTCAATTTGCTCTAAAAAAGGAATTTGCAAAGAGCCGACGGGGGTGGTTAAAAAGGGATAGGGTGGAGAGTTGGTCACTCGCTTACACTCACAGACTAAAACAGGTTTAGAGACGCACAGTTTACCCGCAAATTTGAGCTAACTACTGGCGATGCGGAATCCTAATACACTATAGCGATTATCGGGGCTAAATTGGCCTCGACTAGCGGAGCGACATTCCCTCAATTCTGTCCCCCAACCACCTCCACGCAGGACGCGATAACGATTGCCGGTGCTATTAGGATCGGCCGGCCATACTTGGTCATCGTTGGGAGCATTGTTATAGTTGCGATGCCAAGGATCGGCACACCATTCGTATAAACTGCCGTGTAAATCGTATAATCCGAAGGCATTTGGGGGAAAACTGCCTACAGGGGTGGTTTTAGCTCGAAATTCGCTCTCTCTTTCCACTGCGTAGGGAAATTTAATGGCATAGTAGTTAGCGAATTCACTGGTAAGGGTGGCACCAAAGTAGAAGGGTGTGGTAGTGCCGGCACGACAAGCATATTCCCATTGTGCCTCGCTTGGGAGCCGATAGTTTCTGCCGGTGGCCCTGGCAAGTCGATCGCAAAACTCGATCGCATCATACCAAGAGATGCTATCGACGGGTAAGTTATCCCCTTGGAAGTGGGAGGGATTGGGGTTTAAATCGCGGTTAATTTTGGGCAGATTAGCGACAATTTGCCATTGTTTTTGGGTTATCGGGTATTTACTCAGGTAAAAACTGTTCACCTTGACTAAGCGCTGGGGTTTATCACTACCGGTAAAGTCTCCTTTTTCTCCGTCCGGTGTCCCCATGATAAAAGTGCCAGCAGGGATAGCAATCATCTCTAATCCCGCAAGGGTTTCCCTGTAGTATTCGGCACTACGGGAATTGCGCTCGATCACGAAACCGCTAGGATCGAGAGTGACGGTTTCAAAGGAAAAGCTTTGTCGGGGGGGAAAAGAGGAATTTTGGGGGGGTTGCGAGGGTATGATTGCTGTAGCGGTGGAGGGGGAAAAAATATTTTTTCTATCTAGAATCGCTGCTAGTCCGACTCCTGCACCGATCAGACTGATCCACTGGCCAAATTTACGTCTGTTTACTTTAATCATCCCGATTTTTCTGTCATCATCACCCCATCCATTATACCATGAAATTCTGACTCTTATTTAGTCACTGCCACCTATACTTAATAATCAATGCCCAGCTTTTTGACTGTCCATAAACATTGGTTGATTGCAGCAATTATCACCTGCTTAGGTGCTTTTTTGCGAATCTATAATTATGATTCTTTGCCTCCAGATAATTGGACTGCTGACGAATATGCTTTTGCTTGGAGTGGCATGAGTTTATTACAAACGGGTATCCCCACCAGTTGGTCATGGTTAAGTCCCACGGATAATTTTCCTACGGTGGTTTGGGAAGCGAAAAATATCCGTTATCGTTTGGTGACTCCCTGGTTTGATCATCCTCCTTTATTTGGTTTATTGGTGGGTTTATTTGCTCTTTTAGGAGGAGCAAAGACTTTTTTTGATTGCAGTTTAACTATTATTAGAGTCCCTTCTTTACTCTTAGGTATTGCTGCGATAGTTTTGGTCTATTTACTCGCTCTCAAGTTGAGTAATTTATCGATCGCTATAATCGCTAGTTTAATTTATGCCACCAATCCTAATACAGTTTTTCTCTCTCGGTTAGCTATTAGTGAAAATTTAATGATTGTTTTGTGCTTATTGGTGGTCTTACTGTATTGGCAATACTATCAAAATCATCGGAAAAAATATCTCTACATCGCCGCTTGTTTAGCTGGTTTAGCCTGTTTAGTCAAAGTAACAGCTATTTATTTAGTAGTATTATTAATTGTCCTCTTGATTTACGAAAAGCAAGGACGAGAGGCCATTTATATAACTGCGATCGGTGCTTTCTTTTTCTCTCTCTATTTTCTCTACGGTGCCATCTATGACTACGATTTCTTTCGGAAGATATTTCAAGAACAATCCCTGCGCTTCGAGGACTTTAACTTTGTCAAATATCTAACCACTCCCACGGTATTTTTCGAGGATGGTTGGCTAATTTTTAGCTGGTTAACCCTCTTACCCTTTCTCAGAAAGAATCCCGCTAGTCCCCAAGTTAGATTACTCGCTTTACCAGTAATCCTCTACACCTTAATTTTAGTTGCCACGGGAGCGCAAAGTCACTTTTTTACTTGGTATATGATTCCTTTTTATCCGTTTATGTTTATTATTCTAGGCATCTTTCTCGATGATTTTCGCCAAGAAACGGACGCATTAACTGCCTCAATTATTTTTATCTTTCTGGGAGTTTGGTCGATTCATCTCAATCTGACAGCATGGATCTTATCTTCTCCCTACGGTCGCTATTATTTTATGCTCGGTACAGCAGCAATTCTGGGAGTATTCTATCTCAAGGATATCTTTGGTTTCTTTAAAAAATTCTGGATTGATCGCTTTACTTTCCTGTTATTCTTGGCGCTGCTGGCAGCTAATATCAATGTGGTATTAACCTATAAGTTTTCTGGTTAAAACTTAGCAAGAAGGGAACCCTAAAAGGGATAAATTGGCCTGGGAATCGAGAGTAAACTTAACTAGGATCCCTGACTTGAAAGAGGGTGTGGGGTGTGGGGTGTAGGAAAGGAAACCTCTTTCATCTGTGGGGGTGAAAATTTTTTCATCAGGACTGACTCAGGAATAACTTATTCTTGGCCAGTTCCAGCCAATGTTAAATTTATTAATAGACTGTACTGCATTTAAACTGCGTATTGAGAATTTTAGTACAAATGCTCAAACTCCTTTTCCCCGCTCATAGACAGTCTTAACGAGTAATTTAGATAGTTAACAGTATAGACTCTTTAACCGATTGTCCCCTAACCTTTTCCACTGAACTAATAAATGTCGATCGATTTTCGCAATCTTAATACACTTTGGGGTTCTATTTTAGTCGAAACATTGGCCCGTTTGGGATTGAAGATAGGGGTGGTTTCTCCCGGATCGCGATCAACTCCTTTAACGGTAGCCTTGGCAAGACATCCCCAGATTGAAGCTATTCCCATCTTAGACGAGCGCTCGGCCGCTTTTTTTGCCCTAGGATTAGCCAAACAATTATATCAACCGGTGGTTTTAGTCTGCACTTCCGGCACTGCCACGGCTAATTTTTATCCCGCAGTCATTGAAGCAAAAGAAAGTCATGTCCCCTTATTAATTCTAACCGCCGATCGCCCCCCAGAATTGCGTCATGCTCATGCCGGTCAGACTATCGATCAAGTCAAACTCTACGGTAATTATCCCAACTGGCAAGCGGAAATTAGCTGTCCTAGTGCCAATATCGAGCGTTTACGCTATCTCCGTCAAACTATCATCCACGCGTGGTGGCGCTGTCTCGATCCTGTCCCCGGAGTGGTGCATCTGAACTTACCATTTCGGGATCCCCTCGCACCAACTCCCGATCTAGAAATTAACAATTTAGAGGCTAATTTTGACGAAGAAGCTTTTTTTAGCCATATATCTCGGCAAAATATCGCCATTAATCACTCAATTCTCGAAATTCCTTCTTTACCCTCCAAAGGAATTATCATCGCGGGATTAGCTTCCCCGCAAAACCCTGAAAGTTACTGTCAGGCGATCGCTAATTTAGCCCGATCGCAACAATATCCCGTCTTAGCGGAAGCTTTATCTCCTCTGCGAAACTATGCAGGGTTAAATCCCCATCTCATCACTACCTATGATTTATTATTGCGGAATCCTGCCCTTAGAACCCAATTAACCCCCGATGTTGTCCTGCAAATTGGCGAATTACCCACCAGCAAAGAATTACGGATCTGGTTAGAAGAAATCGACTGTCCGCGTTGGATTATCGATCCCCATCCTGATAATTACGATCCTCTACAGGGAAAAACCAGACATCTCAGGGGAAATATCGAGCAATTAGGGGATTTATTCCCAGATAAAACCGATAATAATCGAGAATATCGGCAATTATGGCACAAATTCGACCAGCAAGCTAGATTTAAAATCGATCGCCTTTTGGCAGCAGAAACTAAACTGATTGAAGGGAAAATCCCCTGGCTGCTCTCCCAATACCTCCCCCCCCGCACCCCGATCTTTATCTCTAATAGTATGCCTGTTCGCTATGCCGAATTTTTTAACCCGCCTAGCGATCGCCAAATTCGTCCCTATTTTAATCGCGGGGCCAATGGCATCGACGGCAACCTCTCCACTGCTATAGGAATAGCTTATAAAAATGTCCCTAGTCTGCTATTAACGGGAGATTTAGCCCTATTACACGACACAAATGGTTTTTTAATCAAAAAATATTTTGTTGGCTCCTTGACCATAATTTTAATCAATAACAAGGGGGGAGGCATTTTCCAGATGTTGCCGATCGCCAAATTTGACCCTCCCTTTGAAGAATTTTTTGCCACTCCCCAAAATATCGACTTTTGCCAACTCTGTCACACCTACGGTATCGATTACCATTTAATCAGCGATTGGACTGATTTTCAGGAAAAAATCGCAGTTTTACCAGAATCAGGGATAAGATTACTAGAAATATCCTGCGATCGAGCTTTTAATGCTCAATGGTTCCTCAGTAATTATAGTTAATTCCCTTTTTCGAGAAAGTCAATACAATGGGTGGAAAGCGAGTTAAAAGGGTTCGATGAATCGACAAAGACGGCAAAAATCAAGACAATTTTCTCCCCCCAGATATTCTATCTTTCCCCCAGAACAATGGCGATGGGGAGTGACTTCTTTGGTGATTAGTTTAGTCTTGTCCCTACTGATTTTAAAACTGAATACCTCTAGTCTCTCCACTGCCACCATAAATATTTTTAATCCCTCCACTGTGGGGGAGAATTTAGCCGGTAAGAGCCTAGATGAGTTAGAAAAGCAGAAAATCGCCGAATTTTTGCAAATTGCCCCGCCAGAAACCGAATTAACCCTCGATCGCGTTCCCTTGTTTATTCTCCACGATACAGCTTGGAGTATGACTGCGGGTAACATCGAAGAGCAGAAAAAATATGCTCGCGGTCCGATGAAATTGGGTCCGAATGTTTACATCCCCCGCAAACAGAATTCCAGGGATAGAGATATTTTAGACTCGATCGCCCGGCCTTTTTTTGAACGTCACCGTCCCACGGCCACTTTTTATGAACAAGCGGCCGAAATGCTGCCCGCAGACACCAGAGATCAATTAGTGCGTCAACTGTGGCAACTCACCCCAGAAACTATCCGCGTCAAGGGTTTTGCTCTTGCTTTAGCGGGTGTTCCCTTGAGTACGCGATCGGCCCCTGAGTTAGAAAAAAGGGCGAGAATTTGGTTAAATACGCCTTCAGAAGCCGTTTTTAAGCGTTTAGTCAAAGAATATCCCACAAATTACTTTGATGGGGCAAAAACTACCGCATTATGGGCAACAGAAGCGATTTGTCAGCAGCTATCTCACCCTAATTGCGATCGCTTGCAGCCGGTTTTTGCCGAAAGAAATCGTCGGGTTATCTCTAGTGTTAACATTGAACTGGTACAAGCGCCAGGATCCCACTGTTTGACCAAAGGACGCTTGCAAACCCTCCCCGGTTACAGCGATTTTCAATACCAGCAAACGGCGAAATATTATCTCCTCGCAGCCTTACAAACGGGACAACTACCGCAAATTGTCAGCCATTTTGCCGTCGATAGTTTTCTGATTAATCAAGGAAAATATCCCCATTGTGACCCCCGGGGTTTTGATCTACAACGTCTCTACAATCTGATCAGTGAAGCTTTGGATTATGACCCCGGCACTGTTTATGGTATTGTCCCTCGTTACGGCACAAATATTATAGCTGGTGATAATATTTGGTGGCATAATCGAGTTTTTGATGCGGCCAATTTACCCACAACTTTAAATTAGACCTGATCATTTAGAAATATCCACTTCTCCCAAAGCTTCTAGATAGGTAATCGCCGCTTCTAAAGGAGAATCGTAGCTATAGGAAAACTCCTCAAACCAGCGTCCTTCCTCCGATTTGGCATCCAATTTATCTAACCATTGCTTTGCCTTTCTAGTTAAAGCTTCTCGCTTGCGCTGCTGTTTTAATGCCGCCGCTTTTTCTTTTTCCGCTGCCTCCTGTTGTTCCCTTTCTTGGTTTTCTAAGGCTAAAGCTTTTAAAAGCGCATCGGTAGAAGAATCGCCGGAATAATTAACCTTAAATTCGGCTGGGAAACGCTCTTTTTCTTGGCGAGAAGAAGAGGACGGCATCGGGTTTTCCCGATCCCGTTTCTGGTATTCTGCCTTCATTTGTGCCAGTAAATCTTCTATTTCTCCCATAATGGTCAAGTTAGAAAGTAAAAAGTTAAAAAGATAATTGCTCTGATTGCCTCTGCCTTAATAACTAAGTAGCTAGTTATAATTAAATTGAATATGGCACCCCCCTTAATCTCCCCTTGATAAGGGGGGTGCTGATCCCCCCAAAAGCTTGGATTGACTGATAAAATCGAAAGTAATACCCGATGTCTCAAGTTAATCGGGGGAGGATTTTTGGGGAATTTATCTCAGTCATAATTTTACCAAAAGTAGCGGTCGGGGTGAATAGTGGTTTGACGTTGTTGGGAATTGTATTCTAGCAGGTATTTTCTGGCGATTACTTCCTGTTCTTCTAATAAGAGTAGCTCATTTTGTCCGATTTCTGTATCGGTAGAAAGGAGGATGACTTGAGAGGAAGCAGCGGGAAAATAACGTTCAACTAAATTATGGCGATGGGAAGAATCTAAGCGTCCGAGGGGTGTATCGATAGCGATGGGTAAATCTCGTCCGGAGACTCGCGCTAATCCCCACAAAAAAGCGATCGCTAATAGTTGTTTTTCTCCGGCAGAAAGACGGTGTTTAGGCACATTTTGTCCATCGGGACCAAAGAGAGATAGACCAAAAGTATCGGCATCGATCGCTATTTTCTGAACTAGATCGGACTTATGCAATAAATAACGAAAACATTCCGCCACTTCTCCCTCTAATCTATTTAATTTTTTTAAAGTTAAGCGTTCTTTAAATACTTTTAAAGTTTGCTGTGCTTTGACAATAGCATTGACGATATGTTCGTTACTTTGGGATTCTAAAGCTTTCTCACTATAGGCAAATAATTCTTTTTTAGTTTTCTCAATTTTCTTTTTGATTTCCTCATAATTTTTGTGGCTTTGCTCGTATTCTGCTTGAGCATTTAGATACTTTTTCTGAGCGGTTTTTAAGTTATTACTCAGGGTTTCGTATTCTTCGGGAGAGGCTGCTACTGCTAATTCTCGCTCTAAATTATCTAAGTCAGCTTCCAGATTTCTTAATTGTTCCATCGCTTGATGAGCGAGGTTAATTTGTGCCGGTAATTGATGGGTTAAGACTCGATTTAATAACTCGATCGCCTCCTCGTCTAAATCTAAGTAAGGAGTAATCAAACAATCGCTATCCTCAGCTAAAAACTGATTTTCTTGCTGTAAAAATTCTCTAATATTCTCTAATTGTTCTAAAGTTAAATTCAGTTGTTCTAAATAAGCAAGTAACTTTTTATCTCTGGATTCTAAAACCGATTGAGCGACTTGAGACGATTGCAATTTTAGCTCTTTTTCTCCCTGAATTTTAGCCGCTTCTAGGAGAGGAAAAATTAACTTTAATGGTAAAAATTCCCCCGCTAATTGACCTAAATATTCTCTCTGGTTATCTAGCTTTTTATCTAAATCCTTTTTTCTGCTCTCTAATTGACTTCTTTCGGCGGCAATTTTTCCGCCATCAATGCGAAATTTATCCGAGACTGCATCAAAATCATTTCTAACCAAATCTAAATTTTTTTGTTGAGTTTCCATCTCTTGCCGAGCCAATTCTAAATCCTCTTGGTACTGGGCTAATTTTTTCTCGATAGCTTCAATAGTTGCCAGTTCATTCTCTGCCGCTAATAACCGGCGCTTGCGACTAGCTAAAATATCAAGATCAACTGCTAATCTTTCCGCTAATTCTAACCCTAATAAAGTCTGCATCGAATCCTTAACACTGTCAGGAGGTACATCCTGTTCTGCCAATTCTTTTACCTGTTCCCCATCAAATAAAAACAGGTTAGAAATACCCAAAGGTAATAAAGTTTCAATATATTCATCCCAAGTATTAGCTAAGGCAGGATCAGGCCAATCTTCATCTAAAATACCGAGGGTATCCTTACCATCTTTGGGCTGTTTTGTCCAGTATCTAACGATACGATATTGTCGCCATTGTTCATTAACTAGATGTTCAAAAGCCAGTTCAATTCTAGCTTGATCGATGAGGGAAGCTTGATGATTAACTGCTTGACTGAGAAACTCGGCATAACTTAAATTATTGCGAGTAGAACATTTAGCCCGCGCACCGTACAAAGCCAAACGAATCGCATCCATTAAAGTAGTTTTGCCGCCGCCATTCATGCCTCCCAAAAGGATAATTGGACAGGGATTGTTGTCTTTTTCGGGACGTAAATTAATCACTTGACGACCGGCGTAGGGACCGAAATTTTGCAAAACTAATTCAGTAAAAATCATTAACAGTCAGCCTTAGTTAAGTCGAAAGTTTTAGGGAATCTCCTGTAAAAATTATACCAGAAAAAGTGCCGCAGATATTTTTTTACACCCCAGAGAAAAACCCCAGATTTTATACTATAGCATTGATCACCATCGCCTAGATATAATTAGGGTCTGCGGAAAAAACTCTAAGATCCCCCCGCCTGTCGGCACCCCGCTTATTAAGGGGGGCAGGGGGGATCGAGTGCAAAACCTATCTTCTATTTAATTGCAAACAGCTACTTAATTAAAGTCTGCTGATTGTTACTTTCCAGTTTATTACTGGGCATGAGCCTATTTTTTGAAAAAATCGTTATGATCGGCGTGAAAGTGCCAACATAGGGGAGAAAATTGCTATGATCACCATCGGCGAATATTTATTCCAGCGTCTCCATAATTTAGGGGTTAATCATATTTTTGGGGTGCCGGGGGATTATGTCCTCGATTTGATGGATGTTTTGGTGGAAAGTCCGATCGAATTAGTTTGCACCTGTAATGAGCTTAACGCAGGTTATGCCGCCGATGCCTACGCGCGAGTCAAAGGTATGGGCGCTGTCTGTGTCACCTACGGTGTTGGGGGATTTAGCCTCGTTAATGCTGTGGTCGGTGCTTACGCTGAAAGAGTTCCCTTGGTGGTAATTAGTGGGGCTTCCGATCGCTCGATTCGCCGGGATAATTTATTATTACACCACACCACGGGCGATTATAATCTGCAATTGTCCATCATGGAAAAAGTCACGGTTGCCTCGGTTATTCTCACTAATTCTGCCCAAGCAGCCAGTCAAATCGATCAAACTTTAGCCGCTTGTTTGCATCACAAACGTCCCGTGTATATCGAAATTCCCCGGGATCTAGTCTATCGTCCCTGTATCCCCTCAGAAAAGCCAATTTATTTAACCGATAATCTCACGGATGCCGCCGCTTTAGAAGAAGCCATTGAAGAAGCGGCTTTTTTATTAGAAAAAGCGGAAAAACCAATTATTTTAGCAGGGGTAGAATTCCATCGGTTTAAACTCCAGGATAAGTTGCTGAAACTTTTAGAAGTAACGGGTTATCCCTTAGCCACCACTATTTTAGGTAAGTCGTCAATTTCGGAAATGCAGCCGCAATTTATCGGCACTTATGTGGGGGCATTAAGTCGCGAATACGTTAGTCAACGGGTAGAAAATGCCGATTGTGTCCTCTGTTTAGGGGCGATCATGTCCGATATGAATTTAGGCGGATTTACGGCTAATTTAAATCCCAATAATTTGATTAATGCCAATTCCGAGAAGATAAAGATTAAACATCACTTCTATCAACCAGTATTCCTAGGGGATTTTATCGAGGGTTTAATTGATAAGCTAAGTCACAAAGAAGCGGCTACACTAGAGATTAAACCCGCAGCCGAATTGAAGGATTTAGAATTCATTGCCGTGCCAGAGCAAAAATTAACTAATACTCGTTTTTATGAGCGAATGAATCATTTTATTGCTCAAGAATCTTTTGTTATTTCTGATACAGGGGACGCAATTATTGCCACGATTGATTTATTGATGCCCCAAAAAACCGACTTTATCGGTCAAGCATTTTATCTCTCTATTGGTTATTCAATTCCCGCCTGTTTAGGAGTAGCTTTTGCCGCACCAAATACTCGTCCTATCGTCTTTGTGGGTGATGGTGCTTTTCAAATGACCGCCCAAGAACTTTCGACAATTATCCGTCACCATCTCAATCCAATTATCTTTTTAATTAATAACGACGGTTACACGATCGAGCGAGTAATTCAGGATAATATTTATAATGATCTACAACCGTGGAAATATCACCAATTACCAGCAGTATTTAACGGGGAAAGTTGGAGTTGTCAAGTCAGGACAGAAGGGGAATTAGAAAAGGCTTTATCGATTGCCCAGGGTAACATCGATCGCCTATCATTTATCGAAGTACATCTCGATCGTTTTGACTGTTCCCAAGGCTTAACTCGTTTAGGTCAAGCTTTACGTTCACCCCATGCTTAGACTGGTTATGCTATCCGGTTTTGACTGTGTGAAGCTGCCCTAAGACACCAGACTGAAACTCTTTTCGCTCCCAAGAGTCAACAATTAAGATACAATCGGTATCTTAATCAAAGTGTGATGGTGACAACCGCAACTAAAAACCCTATGAATGCTTTATGGAAACAAATCACCCTACTGAACTTTTCCCCCGCTTCTTGGTCAAAATATAGCTATCTGCATCGTTTCGTCGGCCTTTTTAGTCAATGGCGACAGGGTAGCCGGTTTGTGGAGTGGACAGAACTGATGGGTGCGCTGTTAATCTCTCTTCTTATCGCCACTGCGCCGTTTTTTTCCACCAGTCAAATCGGTTTTTTATTGTTAGCAATAGCCGGTTATTGGCTACTGTTAACCCTTGTGGATGAAGGCAAAATCGGGGTGACACCGATTCACATTTTAGTGCTTTTATACTGGGGAATTGCCACGGTTTCCACGGCTTTTTCTCCCGTTAAAACCGCAGCTTTGGAAGGATTAATTAAATTAACTCTCAATCTCATCTTTTTTGCTTTTACTGCCCGAATTATGCGATCACAACGCCTAACAAATTGGATTCTGACTACTTTAGTTTTAACCGCTTTAGCAGTGAGCGTTTACGGCATTCGTCAGCAAATTTTTGGTGCGGAACAGTTAGCAACGTGGAACGATCCCACTTCAGAATTAGCGGGAGATACTAGGGTTTATAGTTATCTCGGTAATCCTAATTTATTAGCTAGTTATTTATTCCCTGGTATTGCTTTTAGCGGTGCAGCCTTGTTTGTGTGGCAGGGATGGCTACCGAAAATTTTAGCGGCTTTATTAACTTTAGCCAATGCCGCTTGTTTATTTTTTACCGAGAGTCGTGGCGGTTGGATTGGTTTGATGGTCTTAGGAATTGTCTTCTTATTGCTATTATTTTATTGGTTCAAAAATTATCTACCGTTATTTTGGCAAACATGGCTTTTACCCTTAATTTTAGGTGGTTTAGCGGTGGTGATTTTAGGGGCGATTTTATTGGTGGATCCCCTGCGAATTCGGGTGATGAGTATTTTCGCTGGCCGGGAAGATAGTAGTAATAACTTTCGGATTAATGTTTGGGATGCAGTTATCCGCATGATTCAAACTTATCCGCTTTTGGGCATCGGACCGGGTAATGATGCTTTTAAGAAAATTTACCCCCTATTCATGAAGCCAAAATACACGGCTTTAAGTGCCTATTCTGTGCTATTAGAAATCATGGTAGAAACGGGAATTATTGGTTTTACCTGTTTCCTCTGGTTATTAGTCACAACTATCGGTCAAGGCATCCATCAAATTAAACTTTTACGCGATAAAATGGACAGTCAAGGCTTTTGGTTAATCGGGGCAATTGCCGCTATGGCTGGAATTCTTGCCCACGGTTTCTTTGATACAGTTTGGTATCGTCCCCAAGTTAGTACCCTCTGGTGGTTAGTTTTGGGTTTAATTGCTAGTCGTTGTTATTCCCCCGCTAGGGGTTTAAAGTAGTTCAGGCACAGATGCGATCCTCGATCGCCACCGATTGCAGAAGTCTTTCTACGATAGCTTTAGCTTGACGACCGTGACTAGGAATCAGACGATGGCAGAAGACGTAGGGAGTGATAAACTTAACATCATCGGGGATAGCATAATCGCGACCTTCGAGGAAAGCGTAAGCTTGAACTGCTTTTTGCAAAACCACACAACCCCGGGGACTGACTCCTAAACTAATATCTTCGTGGTCACGGGTAGCGCGGACTAAATCGACGATATATTGCTGTAAAGCAGGAGCTACCCGGACCAGACTGACTAATCTTTGCAATTCTCCCACCTGTTCTAGGGAAATACAAGCTTCTAGGGATTTAACCGTCTCTTGAGAATGCTGTCTTTGTAACATTTTTAATTCTTCTGCTGCGCTGGGATAACCCAAACTCAGGCAAACGGCAAAACGGTCCATTTGTGCTTCTGGAAGCGGAAAAGTGCCTTGATATTCGATCGGATTTTGGGTGGCGATCACAAAGAAGGGTTGGGGGACCGGCCGCGCTTCTCCATCGATGGTAACTTGTTTTTCTTCCATGACTTCTAGAAGTGCCGATTGGGTGCGCGGGGTGGCCCGGTTGATTTCATCGGCCAGCAGGACGTTAGCAAAAGCGGGGCCGGGGATAAATTCAAATTCGCGACTGTTGGGGTTCCAAATCGTGGTTCCCGTGATATCACTGGGGAGGAGGTCGGGGGTGCATTGTACCCGTTGGAAACGACCGTTAATTGAACGCGCTAAGGATTTAGCTAACAGGGTTTTGCCGACTCCGGGTACATCTTCCAGGAGAGCGTGACCACCACTGAGCAAAGCCACCAGCACAATGCGAATCGATTCGGTTTGGCCGACGATGCTCTGGCTCAAATTTTCCATCAAAATATCAATAGCGTCTCTCATAGTACAGATGGGGTATTTTGTCAAGAAGATTAATGTTAAGTTTTTTTGATCTTAACGATTCTTTTCCTAATTTGCCCACACTAGCAAGAAAAGTTGACAGACAATGGCGGGAAATTTTCTACTAGGGAGCTAATCGGGGTTAGGGTGGCGAGCAGGGAGAAAATTAGTTAAGAATTGTTGCCAGTGGGCGAAATCAAGATTTTAAGTCGGTTCAGTACGGTAAAATCGAGAAGAATTTCTCTTAATCAGTGAAGATGAAAGCCAGTTCACTCGTTTTTAGTCTTGTTTTAGGAATCGCTGCCAGTACATTAACCAATAGTTTACCCGAAAATTTGACTTTCAATTCTCGGAAAATATTGGCTCAAGATCAGGCTCCTTCCTGTCCCCTTCCTCCAGATCTTGCCATCACTTTTCGCAATAGTGAATGTCAGGCAATTACCCTAGAAAAACCCCAGACTTTCTTCCGTTATTATAGTGACGAAAATTACAAAAAAGGTCGTTTTCTAACCACGGATCAATATACCACCAATGTGGAGGTGATCAGAAATTTAGCCCTCGATCAAAAGTGGAATCCTCCCAATCAAGCGACTAAAGTAGTATCGGTGACTTTACCTGCGGGAACAACGGTTTATCAAGGAATTGTTGCCCCCCAGAATCCGGCTGATTGTTATCCCGGTGGTGGTCAGCAAACTTTTATTAAAGACTCGCGAGATGCCAATATACAATGGGGAGAGGGGCGAGCAATAACGGTTACATCTCTTTCCTGTCGCTAGAATATTATGGAAACGAACATGAGGGAATTAGTTCAATCAATTGACCAAGCTATTACCGTGGCCGAACAGATGCGGAAAACAGAAATATCAACTCGGATTGAGGGTTTAATTTCTGTCCTGAAAACCATCAAAAGTCAGGCGTTAGCTGGTCAATTACCACCGTCTCAAGGCATTGTTACCCTAGGATTAGCGCGAGAAGTAGCTGATTGGATCGATTCCCTCGATTCTCCTTTATTGAAAGCCGTGGGTAAAGTGGAAAGAGAATACCAAAAATATTAGGAGTTGTCGGTTACAGAACTTAGAATTAACCGAGAGCGATCGCAGTCTATCTCGATCTGATTTTTTAATCGATCGAGAGAATTAAATTTCTGTTCTGGTCGCAGAAATTGCACTAAATCCATCGTTAAAATGCGATCATATACATAGCCCGACCAATCCAATAAATGGATTTCCACACTGATAGTTTTTCCCTCGATCGTGGGACGATAACCGATGTTCATAACTGCCGGTAAGCGAGAACCATCGAGATGCACCCAACCGCAATAAACCCCCAGTCGCGGCAATAATTTATCGGGAGGAACCTGTAGATTAGCGGTATGAAAACCTAATGTTCTGCCCAGCTGTTGCCCGACGACCACGCGACCGGTTAAACTATAGGGACGACCTAACATTTGCCCGGCTTGCTCAACGTTTCCCGCTGCCAAAGCTTGACGAATTAGGGAACTACTAATCCGACCCGCCCCACAGTTTTTTAAACCAACAATCTCGACTTTAATATTAAATTGAGAGGCGATCTGTAATAAATCTTCGGCTGTACCTTGACGACGATAACCGAAGCGGAAATCTTGACCAACACTGATCGATTTAGCCTGTAATTTTGCTACTAAAATCTGTTCGATAAAAGCCAAGGGAGTCAGGGAAGCTAATTGAGCAGAGAAAGGCAGTAAAACTAATTGTTTAACGCCTAAATTCTCTAAAACCTCTACTTTTTCCCCTAGAGGAGTTAATAACTGCCATTTTTCCCCCGTAAAAAATTCCCGCGGGTGGGGAGTAAAACTAACAACGGTGGGATAAGCGGATTCATCCTGAAAAATTGGCTGTAGGACGGTTTGATGACCTAGGTGCAAACCATCAAAGTTACCAAGAGCGATCGCACTAGGGGCTAAAATACGGGTATTAGGGGAATCTACAATCCACACGCTGGCTTTAAGAACAGATACAAGAGAACAATTCAAGCGATTAATCTTGAGTGTAGCCTTTTGATTCTATATCAATCGGGCGATCAAGCCAAAAAAACACCCCCAATCCCTTGGAGGCTTTTTCAGAGAAAAATAACTGTCATTAACCTTCTGCTAATTTCAGATCCCGCAGGGCGCTAATATCCACTTGAATCGATGGCCCCATGGAGGAAGAAACGTAAACTGTGCGCCAGTAACGCCCCTTGGCCCCGGAAGGCCGGTTTCTGTCCACCGTTTCCTGTAAAGCTTTCAAATTGACTAACAGATCCTCAGCACTAAAAGAAGCTTTACCAAATTGAACGTGAACGATCCCAGTGCGATCGGCCCGGAATTCTAATTTACCCGCTTTAAACTCAGAGATCGCTCCCGTTAAATCCGTGGTTACGGTTCCCCCTTTCGGTGAAGGCATTAAACCCCGTGGACCGAGTTGACGACCTAATTTAGCCACCTTCGGCATCATATCGGGGGTGGCGATCAAAACCTCGAAATCCATCATCCCCTTGGCGATTTCTTCGATTAATTCTTCCGAACCAACGATATCGGCCCCGGCGTTGTTCGCTTCCTGTACCTTTTCCCCGCGAGTAATGACCGCTACTCGCACCGTGCGTCCGGTTCCTTTGGGTAAACTTACCGTTGTCCGCAGTTGTTGGTCGGTATATTTAGGATCGATACCTAAACGAATATGAGCTTCGGCGGTTTCGTCGAATTTCGCCGTCGCTAATTCCTTTAATAATGTTAGTGCCTCTAATGGCTCGTAGGCTTTATTTTCTACCTTAGCCTGGGCATCTCGCAAACGTCGTGAAACTTTTTTTACCATCTGATTTGTTGCTCCTTGGGTAATAACGAAGCTGGGCTTCTCCCCGTAATAAAATTTAGTCTGAGATCTTGACACCCATATTTCTGGCCGTTCCCGCCACAATATTCATGGCCGCTTCGATGTCGTTAGCGTTAAGATCGGGCATTTTAGTTTGGGCGATTTCGCGTAATTGGTCCCGGGTAATGGTGGCGACAAATTTCTTGTTGGGTTCGTTGGAACCTCTTTCCACGCCGGCTGCTTTGCGGATGAGAACGGAAGCGGGGGGAGTTTTGAGGACAAAGGTAAAACTCCGATCCTCAAAAACGGAGATTTCCACAGGGATGATCATCCCAGCCTGATCGGCGGTTTTAGCGTTGTAATCTTTACAGAACGCCATAATATTCACCCCGTGTTGACCTAAAGCAGGACCCACCGGAGGAGCAGGGTTAGCCTTACCGGCAGGTAAAGCTAGTTTAATAATTGCGACGACTTTTTTAGCCATGATTTAGTTTTGTTTTTCGACTTGATTAAATTCCAATTCGACCGGGGTATCCCGACCAAAAATGGAGAGCAGGGCCTTGAGTTTGCCGCGCTCGGGACTAACTTCGATCACTTCCCCTTCAAAGTCCTTAAATGGACCGGATAGAACCAAGATTTGATCGCCAACTTCCATATCGATTTTGACGACGGGTTCTTGAATCTGAGCTTGTTTGAAGATGCGATCGACTTCTGACATACTCAAGGGTAGCGGGGTGACGTGACCGCGGCCGCGTCCGTAGTGCCGTTTTTGTTCGGCCCCGACAAAGTTGATCACATGGGGGGTGTTTTTCACCACCTGCCAAGCATCATCATCCATGATCATTCTGATCAGGACATAACCCGGGAAGACTTTTTCCTCGCCGTGTTGCCGTGAACCATCCTTGCGGACTTTGACGGTGGCCGCTTGGGGAATCTGGACTTGTAGAATGCGATCGGCCACATCGAGGGTGTGGATGCGCTGTTCCAAATTAGCTTTGACCCGTTTCTCACAACCGGAAGCCACCTGCACGGCATACCAACGGGGTTTTTTCGGTAGGCCGCTAAGATTGAGTTCTTCGGGAAACTGCTCTTCTTCTAGATTCATGGGAACACCTTCCCCGCACCCCAGGCAAAGAATTTATCGATTAGATAGATGAGAGTGGCTACTAAAGTCACCATTAACATCACCGCCGCTGATTCACTCAAAAGTTGCTGACGGGAAGGCCAGACGACTTTGGCGAGTTCTTCTTTGGTTTCATTGACGAATTCCTTGACCTGAAAGGAGCTTCCCTCTTTCTTGTCGCTCGCGTCTTTTTCTAGGGTTTCTTTTTTGGCCACGATCGCTACTCCTTAAAATGATACTCAAGCTATCCTTAACTTATCATTTTCACCGGACAACCCACACTAACCCCCAGACATTTAGATTATGTCCTTTGCAATTATCGGCTTGGTGATTACCAAACGCGCCCTGGAGGACTTGAACCCCCGACATCAGGTTTTGGAGACCTGCGTTCTACCAACTGAACTAAGAGCGCCCATTCGCTAAACTATTGGGCTTTTTTAAGGCCTTTATTTATTATAGCGTAGTTGTTGGCGATTAAGCAACTTTCTTGGTTAGGCTGTCGCCGGAAATTTTTTAGAGGGGGCGATCGAAACGTTCTTGGACCCTGGTGGCTTTGCCAACCCGATCGCGCAGGTAGTAGAGTTTCGCCCGGCGTACTTTACCACGACGGATGATCTTGATATTGGCAACCCGGGGCGAGTGGAGCAGGAAAACTCTTTCTACTCCCACACCCTGGAAGACTTTGCGTACTGTAATCGTTTCGTTGATACCGCCATGGCGTTTGGCGATGACAATACCCTCGTAGGGCTGAATCCGCTCTTTATCTCCTTCAACGATTCGCACCCCTACCCGGATCGTGTCACCGACATGGATAATGGGCAGATCGCTCTTGAGATACTCGGCTTCGATTGATTTGATAATCTCTTCCGTTTTCATCGGCTTTCGTAAAACTGACAATTTACTATCATACCATATTTTTTTAAGTACAGCCTTTCTCGTCTAAATGAAATATGCTCTAAACGGGATTAGGGACTTGCGCTTTGATAATGTATCTTTTGGGCGAACGCAGTTCGCCCCTACATTGTGGACAAAATCCGTTACTGTAGAAGTGCCAAGAACCTGCGCCCTCCGATCGCTCAAGTGTGCTGATCACCCTAAGTAGGGGGAAGTCCTTCGAGAGTCCCCGCAGCTGAGGGACTTACGCTTTGATAATATGCTATCTGGCTGGTCTGATTTTTCTACAGAGCGATTTTCTGGCTGGGATATTATTCCCAAGCAAGTCCCCCACGTCCAGCTTATAGTAGTAGCCAACAACCCCGACGAGCAAGCCATTTGCGCCCAATACCTGCGCCATAATCGCGTCAGATACTTTGCTTTGATCTAAGATTGAGTCAGCAATATCTAATTTGGAGTCTCAGGCAATGGAACCGATTTCTCTAATTCTCGCTGCGTTGGCTGCTGGTGCGGTTGCTGCTGCTAAGGATACGGCAGGAACAGCCGTTAAGGATGCTTATGAGAGTTTAAAAGCGTTGATTAAGAAGAAGTTTGCAGAAAAAGGGAAAACAGATGATAGTGATATCGTCGATAAACATGAGAAAAAACCAGATTCAGAGGGGGTAAAAACACTGCTCAAAGAAGAGTTACTTGAAGCAAAAATTGATAGAGATGCAGAGGTTATTAAGACAGCAGAAGCATTACTTAAGCAATTAAAACCTGAAGAATTTGCCGCAGGTAAGTATAATATTAATGTTGGTGGTGATATTAAAGGAATGGTGGGAGATGGTACTTTTAAGGGAATTGCAGGAGATATTAGTGGTGGAGATATTAGTCAGAAGATTAATTAGTTAAGAATTATTTAGGAGGGAAATTTATGTCAATTACTGTTGAGGTAGAACTTAAAGATTTTCTAATTCAAATCAATCAAAAGTTAGACAATCTTCAAAAAGATGTTACTGATATTAAGATTGAACTTAGTGAAGTTAAAGGTGAAATTAAGCGTCTGGAGGGAAAAATTGATGGTGTCGAGAAGCGTCTGGAGGAAAAAATCGATGGTGTCGAGAAGCGTCTGGAGGAAAAAATTGATGGTGTCGAGAAGCGTCTAGAGGGAAAAATTGATGGTATTGAGAAGCGTCTAGAGGGAAAAAATGATGGCGTGGAAAAGCGCTTAGAGAATCAAGAGTTTGTCAGTCGAGGGATTTTAGTTGCTTTAATTGTAACGATTTTAGGCGGTTTGGCTAAATTGTTTGGTTTAGTAGGAAGTCCTTAAAGATTTCTAGTTTTAAAACTGCAATTTAAAGTTAACTTTAAGAGAATAATTTTGGGGTAGCAAAAATGACTGATAAAAGTTATTATTCAGAAATAGGGGGTGATGTTAAAGGTCTTATTGGTGATGGTGAATTTAAGGGAATTGCGGGTGATATTAGTGGCGGTGTAATCAATCAATATATTATCACCCAAAAGTCAGGAGTTGAGATTCAAGCTCAAACTTTAATTACGGGTTCACCTTATTTGGGTTTAAGGAAGTTTGAAGTAGATGACAAGGATAGGTTTTTTGGGCGAGATAATTGGATTATTGAGTTAACTGATTATTTAAAGCAAAAGAATGTTTTATTGCTTTTAGGTGCGTCGGGAAGTGGTAAGTCTTCTCTCGTGCAAGCGGGTTTAATTCCTAAGTTAAAGGATAATTTTGGCGCGAATAAATTGGTTAATTTAACTTTTGTTCCTGATGTTAATCCCTTTGAGTCTTTTTATGGTTGTCTTTTGGCAAATAGATATAAACAATACCAAGCGAAATTAGCACAAGCTGTTAAGGAAGATACTTTAATTAAGGTGGTTGAAGGATTAAAAAATAATTCTGATTTATGGTTTATTTTTATTGACCAATTTGAGGAATTATTTACTCGTACACCGAAGACAGAAAGGGATATTTTTATTAAAAGTTTGGTTAATTTAATTGAAAAGAATGATAGTTTAGTTAAAATTGTGATGACGATGAGGGCGGATTTTTTAGATAAATTAAGTCCTTATCCCAGTTTAGGAAAAATCCATGATCAGTATAGCAAGATGTTAACGGATATGGACGAAAGTGAGTTAAGATTAGCTATTGCTGAACCGGCGGCGAGAAATGGTGTAATTTTTGAAAAGGGATTAATTAATCAAATTATTGCGGATTTTTATGAACAGGCCGGCTCTTTACCTCTGTTACAATATACATTAGATTTATTGTGGGAAAAAAATCATATTCAAGAGCGGGTTTTAAATATTAAGATTTATCAAGATATTGGTGGGGTAACGGGTGCGCTAGAAAAACAAGCGGATAAAATTTATGGTCAATTTAATGAACAGCAACGGAAAGCAGCAGAGGAAATTTTTCTAGAGTTAATTAGTTTAGAAGGGGAAAAAGCGGTTAGCAGAAGGGCGGATAAATCGAGTTTTGAACAGGAGGAAATGCAAAGGGAGGTTCTCTATCAATTAATAGATAATCGTCTTTTGGTGAGTAAGGGAGAAGACGGGAAAGCAACGGTTGAGGTGGCACATGAAGAATTGTTGCGGTGTTGGCAAGTGTTACAGGATTTAATTCGAGAAAAAGAGGAGATAATTGTTCTGAGAAGTCGTTTATATGCTGATGCAAAACAGTGGGATGATTTACAGAAGCAAGATGCAGTAAAAGCGAGTAGTGAGCTTTGGGGAGGTTCTAAGTTGGCTAAAATTGTTGAGTTTCAAAAGAATAATTCTCTGCCTAATTTAGAGGCTGTGGCGACAGAGTTTATTAAGGCGAGTATTAGTCAAGCTGAACGACAAAAAAATGAAAAAATTAGAACAGCGCGAAGGATTGCGGCGGTTTCTTTGGTGGCGGTGGTGATTAGTACGGGATTGGGTTTAATGGCGTGGAAACAAACACAACAAGCGGAACTCAATCTGGCAAATGCTCGCGGGTTTTCTTCCTTGTCTTTGTTTGTTCAAGGAAAAGAATTAGATGCTTTCGTTGAAGCAATTAAAGCAGGAAAAACCTTGCAAAAGCAACACAAATATGACAAGGAGGTGATGAATACCTTACAAGCACTTCTCAACTGGAAAAGTGAACGCAATCGCTTAGAAGGGCATAAGGACTTTGTCACAAGCGTTAATTTTAGTCGCGACGGCAAGACTTTGGTGAGCGGTAGTAATGACAAGACTATCAAACTCTGGAATGTAGAAACAGGCCAAGAAATCCGCACCCTCAAGGGGCATGATGACTTTGTCCAGAGTGTTAATTTTAGTCCCGACGGCAAGACTTTGGTAAGCGGTAGTAGGGATAACACTATCAAACTCTGGAATGTAGAGACAGGCCAAGAAATCCGCACCCTCAAGGGGCATTATAACTGGGTCAATAGCGTTAATTTTAGTCCCGACGGCAAGACTTTGGTGAGCGGTAGTTGGCAGACTATCAAACTCTGGGATGTAGAAACAGGCCAAGAAATCCGCACCCTCAAGGGGCATAATATCACAGTCTATAGTGTTAATTTTAGTCCCGACGGCAAGACATTGGTGAGCGGTAGTTGGGACAACACTATCAAACTCTGGAATGTCGAGACAGGAACAGAAATCCGCACCCTTACGGGGCATAATAGCCCTGTCAATAGCGTTAATTTTAGTCCTAACGGCAAGACTTTGGTGAGCGGTGGTTACGACACTATCAAACTCTGGAATGTCGAGACAGGAACAGAAATCCGCACCCTTACGGGGAATAATAGCATAGTCTATAGTGTTAATTTTAGTCGCGACGGCAAGACTTTGGTGAGCGGTAGTAATGACAACACCATCAAACTCTGGAATGTAGAAACAGGCAAGGAAATCCGCACCCTCAAGGGGCATGATAGCGCTGTCATAAGCGTTAATTTTAGTCCTGACGAGGGCAAGACTTTGGTGAGCGGTAGTTATGACAAAACTATCAAACTCTGGGATGTAGAAACAGGCAAGGAAATCCGCACCCTCAAGGGGCATGATAGCTTTGTCCGAAGCGTTAATTTTAGTCCCGACGGCAAGACTTTGGTGAGCGGTAGTGATGATAACACTATCAAACTCTGGGATGTAGAAACAGGCGAAGAAATCCGCACCCTCAAGGGGCATGATAGCTTTGTCCGAAGCGTTAATTTTAGTCCCGACGGCAAGACTTTGGTGAGCGGTAGTTGGGACAAGACTATCAAACTCTGGAATGTCGAGACAGGAACAGAAATCCGCACCCTCAAGGGGCATGATAACTGGGTCAATAGCGTTAATTTTAGTCCCGACGGCAAGACATTGGTGAGCGGTAGTTATGACAACACCATCAAACTCTGGAATGTAGAAACAGGCAAGGAAATCCGCACCCTCAAGGGGCATGATAACTGGGTCAATAGCGTTAATTTTAGTCCCGACGGCAAGACTTTGGTGAGCGGTAGTTGGGACAAGACTATCAAACTCTGGAATGTCGAGACAGGAACAGAAATCCGCACCCTCAAAGGGCATGATTGGTTTGTCAATAGCGTTAATTTTAGTCCCGACGGCAAGACTTTGGTGAGCGGTAGTGATGACAAGACTATCAAACTCTGGAATCTTGGGACAGACTGGGGTTTAAGTGATTTAATGGAGCGTAGTTGCGATTGGGTGCGGGCTTATTTGCACAATCCTAATTCTGGTGTCAGGGAGGAGGATAGGGGTTTGTGTGATGGGATTGGGGGTAAATCGTCAGTATCAGGATTTTGAGGATTAGAGGATTTTCAGGATGCTCAATCTTAAAAGATTGTCAGGAGTTTCCAAGTAAATAATCCAGTTAATCCTAAAATCCCGTTAATCTTGGTTTAGACTTCTTTGTGAGGATACAGAAGGATTATAGGGCGATGCAGAAGAGTTGTAGGACAATACAGAAAGATTGTAGGACAATGCAGGACTTAAACGCTTTAATGGGGCGTAGTTGCGATTGGGTGCGGGTTTATTTGCACAATCCTAATTCTGGCGTTAAGGAGGAGGATAGACATTTGTGTGATGGGATTGGTGAGGAGAAGTGATAATATAGTTACATATTATGGAGATTTAGAGAAGAAAATGATCTTACTCAATTATTGTGAAAAAGCTTTACAAAAAGCACAATACAAAAGGCTAAATGACGGTACTTGGTTTGCTGAAATAGAAGGCTTTCAAGGCGTTTGGGGAAATGGATTGACCGTTGAAGAATGCCGTCAAGACTTACTAGAAGTTCTAGAAGAATGGATCATTTTAAAATTACAAGATGGCGACCCTTTACCTATCATAGATGGATTAGAAATTAAAGTTACAACAGTTGCAGAAGTTTAGTTATGCCATCAGCAATTTCTCGCAGAAAATTAATCAGAAAATTGAAAGCTTTAGGTTACACAGGGCCTTTTTCTGGTAGTAAACATCAATTTATGAAAAAGGGTCAACATAAAATTCGCATCCCTAACCCTCATGGAAATCAAGAAATCTCTACAGATTTAGTTAAGGAAATTCTCAAACAAGCGGGTATTAGTGATGAAGAATGGGACAACAGTTAAACAGTATTGGTTATATATTTAGGATTTGATCTTTATGATTCTTTTCATATCGCTTGCGCTGAATATGCTAGAATAGACGTATTGTTAACCACCGATGACAGATTACTGAGAAAAGCCATAAAATACAGTAAATTATTGCAAGTAAAATTAGCAGAATTAAATATCTTAACCAATTAAAAAAGCGAGAAAGTATTAGCAACCCTTCTCGCTTTATTATAACTAAACCAACGCCTCCACAGCCTGCGGAACTACTGCCGTCTCGGTCGTGGTCGTGGGATTTTCCCCTAGGTAAATTCCCAAAGAACGGGCTGTTTTCACAATAAAACCATCAGGATCCACGGGATAGGCACAGCGATGCTCTTGATGACATTGTTTGATAATTTTGATCACCGGTTTCAGGGGCAAACTACGCACTTGTCCCCCGCGCCAAATCACCACGCGATCGAGTTTTCCCTGTTCAATTAATTCTACGGCCTTAATGCCGAAAGCCGTGGCTAACAGTCGATCCATGGCCAAAGGAGGACGACTTCTTTGCAGGTGTCCCAAAGACATGGCCCGCACATCCATGGAATTGAGATAACAGAAGACGGGATCGGTAACGCACAAAGAGCGAGTTTTGTCAAATATTAATTTTTCTAAATAATCGGCAATATACTTCTCTTTTTGGTTATCTTCGTTCTTAACACCCTCAGAAATCACAATGAGAGCGAATTTACGACCTTGAGCGCGTAATTGTGCCAAATGACGACAACAACCGTCGATAATTTCGGGAGTGAGAGCCGGGGTTAATTCGGGAATAAAAATCGCATCGGCCCCCCCGGCAATTCCGGCATGAAGGGCTAAATGACCGGCATCTCTACCCATCACCTGCACAATCATCACCCTTTCGTGACTAGCGGCGGTAAAGGTGAGATCATACAAAGCTTGAGTAACGATATCGACGGCAGTGGTAAAACCGACTGCCCATTCCGTATAGGGAACGTCATTATCGATGGTTTTGGGAACCGCGATAATATTCCAATTGCCTTTCTGGGCGAGATCGTAGATGATATCGATGCTCCCATCGCCCCCGACGACGATCAGGGCATCTAATCCCAGCATTTCGTATCCTTGCAGGATTTTCGTGGCAATTTCTGGGTTTTCGGGATGTCCTTTGCTCAAAGAACCCAAGACACTACCACTAAGAAACTGCAAAACGTCTAATCCTTTCAAGACCCCGGGTAGGTTATAGCCATGCTGAGTCAGGATTAAATCTTGGGGGTGATATTTTCCCTCGGCAATCTGCATAAAACCGTCGGTCCCGTAGGGAATGCCGTACACATCCCAACCCTTTAGTTTTGATGATTTCACCACGGCACGAATTACCGCATTTAACCCCGGGCAATCGCCACCACTGGTCAGAATACCGATTTTTTTCTTTTGATTCTCGTTCATGGTTATATCCTCCAGGATTTTTTTGTCAGTTATCAGTTATCAGTTATCAGTGATCAGATGTAAGTTTTCAGTTTTCAGTTAAGTAGCTGGTTATAATTAAATTAAAAATCGATTTTAGGTTCGATCCCCCCTGCCCCCCTTGATAAGGGGGGTGCCGATAGGCGGGGGGATCCCCCTTGATAAGGGGGGTGCCGATCCCCCTTTAGTCCCCCCTTGATAAGGGGGGTGTCTGATAATTTTTAACGCCTACCTACTTAAGTTTTCAGTTCACTGATTACTGATTACTGATCACTGATCACTGAAAAAAGCTCCCCACTTTCCACTTTTATTTACTGGTGGTTTGAAAACGTTTCCAAACAGGTTCGTAACTTTGCAGAGCTTTCATATACTGTACCCGTTCAAAAGCAGTCGGATCTGGGCAATTCATTTGACTCATACTGCCAATTAACTGCTCGATCGATTCGTACTCATTTTCTTCCAACCAATGCAATAAACCCTGTTCGATCTTGGTAATTTCCTCCAAACCGTGGCGTAATAAAACACTAACTAACATGGTCACTTTTGCCCCCACCATCATCATTTTGATCACGTCGATGGCGTTATGAATACCACTGGTAGCGGCAAAATCCGTCGGTACACGACCGTAAAGCATGGCAATCCAGCGCAGGGGTAAACGCATTGCTTGGGGATTACTGAGGATAATATTGGGGTGAACATCCAAGGTTTCTAAGTCGATATCCGGCTGATAGAAACGGTTAAATAATACCAACCCATCGGCCCCCGCTTCCGCTAATTGTTTAGCCATATTGGCCGTATTGCTAAAGTAGGGACTTAACTTCATCGAGACGGGAATTGATACCTCCGATTTGACAATTTTGAGGATATCAATATAGTTTTGTTCGACGTGATTTCCGGTTAATTCCAGGTCGTTGGGAACATAATAAACATTCAACTCCAAAGCATCAGCGCCCGCTTGTTGAATTTGAATGGCATACTCCAACCATCCCCCAGAGGTCTCACCGTTGAGACTGGCAATAATCGGAATATCGACCATTTCTTTGGCTTTGCGAATATGGTTGAGATATTCGTCGGAACCAACGTGAAAAACTTCCGGTTCGGGAAAATAAGTCAAAGCTTCCGCAAAACTCTCGGCTCCGTGGGTAAAATGATGGTGTAGAGCCAGTCTTTCGTGTTTAATCTGCTCCTCGAAAAAGGAGTGTAAAACCACGGCAGCGGCCCCAAAGTCTTCCATTCTCTTGATATTGTCGATATCCTCGCTCAAGGGTGCGGCCGCACCGATGACTAGCGGCGATCGCAATTGCAAACCCATGTAGGTAGTGTGTAGATTCATAACTATTCGTTGCTCCCTGTACCTTTTGCTGCTAAATACTGATACATTTGCCAGCGCGTATCCACATCTGCTTGTGCTTCTTTGAGCAGACGTTTAGCTTCCTCCGGCTTACTGGTGGCCAACATCTTAAAGCGATTCTCCGAGTAGAGAGTTTGCGCTACGGTAAGCTTAGGCGCACGGCTATCCAATTGCAGGGGATTTTTGCCTTCTTTAGCTAAATCGGGATGATAACGGTACATTAACCAGCGACCGCTTTCCACCACTTCTTTTTGATGGTTCATGGCGGTGGTCATGTTGATCCCGTGAGCAATACAGTGAGAATAGGCGATAATTAACGATGGCCCGTTGTAAGCTTCCGCTTCTAGGAAAGCTTTAATCGTTTGCTCGTTTTTTGCTCCCATAGCCACGCTGGCCACATAGACATTACCGTAGGTCATGGCCATTAAACCGAGGTCTTTTTTCGGTCCTGGTTTGCCACCAGAAGCAAATTTAGCTACGGCGGCGCGAGGAGTAGCTTTCGAGGCCTGGCCGCCCGTATTCGAGTAAACTTCCGTATCCATGACCAAAATATTCACATTGCGACCACTAGCTAAAACGTGATCTAAGCCACCATAACCGATGTCGTAGGCCCAACCGTCACCCCCGACAATCCAGACGCTTTTCTTGACCAGATAATCGGCCACGGATAACAACATTTTCACCTGCGTGGTCGGGGTTAATTGCCCTAAACGGGATTTTAGGGCCTCTACCCGATGCCGTTGTTCGTAAATTTCCGCTTCATCGACTTGGTGACAATTGAGAATATCTGCCGCTAGACTTTCTCCGATTTCACTAGCGAGGGTTCCTAAGAGTTCTGCGGCAAATTCTGCCTGTTTATCGATGGAAACTCGGAATCCTAAGCCAAATTCGGCATTATCTTCAAAGAGGGAATTCGACCAGGCCGGCCCGCGACCTTCGGCGTTAACTGCCCAGGGTGTTGTCGGTAAATTACCTCCGTAGATAGATGAACAACCGGTGGCATTAGCCACTATCATGCGATCGCCAAATAGCTGACTGACTAATTTAACGTAGGGAGTCTCACCACAACCGGCACAAGCGCCGGAAAACTCAAAGAGAGGTTCCTGCATTTGCTGATGGTTAATTTTATTGAGATTTAAGCTTAATCGGTCTGGATTAGGCAAATTAAGGAAGAAATCCCAGTTAACTCGTTCCTGTTCCCGCAGGGGCAATTGGGGAGCCATATTAATCGCTCTTAGACGCGGTTGCGATTTGTTTTTAGCGGGGCAAACATCAACACAGAGACCGCAACCGGTACAATCTTCGGCGGCCACTTGGATGGTGAATTTTAGCCCTTTCCAGTCGTGATCCTTGGCATTAGCGACTTTAAAGGTTTCCGGGGCCGTGGCTAATTCGGCCTCATCATAAACTTTCGAGCGAATAACGGCGTGGGGACAAACGAGAACGCATTTACCGCACTGAACACAGACATCCGCATCCCAAACGGGGATTTCTTGGGCAATATTGCGTTTTTCCCATTGGCTAGTGGCGGTGGGATAGGTCCCATCGTTGGGAAGGGAGCTAACGGGCAATTCATCCCCGTGACGGGCGATAATTTTGCCGAGGACTTCTCGGACGAAAGCGGGTGCAGTGTCGGGAATTGGTGGTCTTAACTCAAAAGCTTCAGGGGTGACAGTGGCGGGAATTGGGACTTGATAGAGGTGTTCTAGGGCAGAATCCACAGCTTTGATGTTCATCTGCACGATTTCTTCGCCTTTCTTGCCGTAGGTCTTGCGGATGGCTTTTTTGATTTGTGCGATCGCATCTTCCCGAGACAAAACCCCCGCTAGGGCAAAGAAACACACCTGCATCACGGTATTAATCCGGCTGCCCATGCCCGCTTCTTTGGCTACTTGAGTCGCATTAATCGTATAAACTTGCAGATTTTTATCGATGATAGTTTGCTGGAGATGGCGAGGTAAGTGACTAAATACCTCCTCCGGTGGATAGGGACTATTCAGCAGAAAAATTGAGTTCGATTTAGCGGTTTCTAGCAGATCAAATTGTTCGACAAATTCCCACTGATGACAGGCGATAAAGTTAGCATCAGTGATTAAATAGGTAGAGCGAATCGGATGGGGGCCAAAGCGTAGGTGAGAAACGGTGACGGAGCCAGATTTTTTGGAATCATAGACGAAATAACCCTGGGCATAATTATCAGTATCTTCACCGATAATTTTAATTGAATTTTTGTTAGCTCCCACCGTACCATCGGAACCTAAACCGTAGAAAACCGCCCGCACTACTTCGTCTGGTTCAGTGGAAAAACTGCGGTCATATTCCAGACTGGAAAAGGTGAGATCGTCAACGATACCAATAGTGAAGTGATTTTTCGGTTTGTCGAGACTTAAGTTATCAAATATACCGGCAACCATGGCCGGAGTAAATTCTTTGGAAGATAAACCGTAGCGTCCTCCCACAATTTTCGGCAGCTTGCCTTCGTACTCTTCCATAAAGGCATTTACCACGTCTAAATATAGCGGATCGCCCCCGGCACCGGGTTCTTTACAGCGATCTAAAACGGCTATTTTTTTCACTGTAGTGGGCAAAGCTGCCAGTAATTTGTCGGCGGCAAAGGGACGATAGAGACGAACTTTTAAAACCCCAACTTTAGCCCCATTTTGATTGAGATAATCAACGGTTTCATGGACGGTTTCCCCTCCCGATCCCATTAAAATAATCACTCTTTCGGCATCGGGCGCACCGTGGTATTCATAGAGATGGTATTGCCTTCCTGTTAATTGGGCAAAACGATCCATAATTTTTTGGGCGATATCGGGACAAGCATGATAGAAAGGATTGACGCTTTCCCTTGCCTGGAAATAAACATCGGGATTTTGTGCCGTGCCTCGTAACACCGGTCGATCGGGAGTTAAAGCCCTTTGACGATGGGCAATAATTAGGTCTTCATCGATCAGTTCTTTGAGAGTTTCATCGCTAATTAATTCGACTTTTTGCACCTCATGACTGGTACGAAACCCATCAAAAAAGTGCAGAAAAGGAATCCTGGTTTCTAGGGTGGTAGCCGTGGCAATAGCCGCCAGATCTTGAGCTTCTTGAACGGAATTAGCCGCTAACATAGCCCAACCCGTACTTCTGGCAGACATGACATCACTATGATCTCCAAAAATTGACAACCCTTGGGCTGCTAAAGCACGGGCCGCCACATGGACTACTGAAGAGGTTAATTCTCCCGCAATTTTGTAGAAGTTGGGGAGCATTAATAATAATCCCTGGGAGGAAGTGAAAGTGGTAGTTAAAGAGCCTGTTTGTAGCGCTCCGTGCAGGGTTCCCGCTGCCCCACCTTCGCTCTGCATTTCGATTACGGAAGGAATGGTTCCCCAGAGATTAGCTCTGCGTTCGGCTGCCCAACTATCGGACCATTCACCCATAGGCGAGGAGGGAGTGATAGGATAAATAGCGATCACTTCACTGAGACGATAGGCAACGCGCGCAACAGCTTCGTTACCATCTATGGTTGCATAGGTTTTTGTGGTCATGTGTTCCCCTTAGTTTTTACGATATTTGTCGGGATTTTAAGTTTTTTTACGGCTCAATTTCGCACTAAATATCCCCTCGTTTCCCTGACAACCGAAGGATTTTCTTGAGCGTCGCTTTTGACTCCCTATCTACTATTGGACGCTTACGGCAGACAGGCTTAAGTAGAGCGATTTTTCTGTCTCCACCTCGATCATTATCCAGATTCTCGGCTTTCTAGCAATTCGTTATTTTTTCTTAATACGCTGCTGAGTTTGCCAGCAATTGTCACCTGGATTAATTAATATTGAGAATTGATAAGTAATCGTGCAGAATTAATTTCCTAAATTTTTGATTTTTGCCAGCGGTCTCAATAACCAGTTGATTTAGTCGGCCGATGAAGTTAAGATGTACTAGGTTGAACACAAATGAACTAAAGTACAAATTATCTTAACCCAAGGATAGGAAAATAGATCATGACTAACCTCGAATCCCTTACTCAAGCGCAACAGGAGTTGTACGACTGGCTAATTGAGTACATTCGCACTACGCAACACGCCCCTTCCATCCGGCAAATGATGCGAGCGATGAATTTACGCTCTCCCGCACCGATTCAAAGCCGTTTAGAACGTTTACGCACCAAAGGCTATATTGATTGGACAGAAGGAAAAGCACGCACCCTGCGGATTCTCAAACAACCAGTGCAGGGTTTACCGATTCTCGGCGTGATCGCTGCCGGTGGTTTAGTGGAACCCTTCACCGATGAGGAAGAAAAACTCGATCTTTCTAACCTGTTGCAACGCAGTCAAGACTGTTATGCTCTGCGCGTTTCCGGAGACAGTATGATCGAGGATCATATTGCCGATGGGGATCTGGTGATTATGCGTTCTCTGACGGGTAGTGAAGCGGTGTCCAATGGGGAAATCGTCGCCGCTAGAGTCGAAGGCCACGGTACTACTTTAAAACGTTTCTACCAAGAAGGCGAAATCATCACTCTCCAACCCTCCAATCAAAAATATCAACCAATTACAGCCAATACTGAACAAGTACAGGTGCAAGGGGTTTTGGTTGGTGTTTGGCGCGGTTATTAGCCAAAACTGGGGCGCACTTAAGCGCCCCGATCATTTTTCCTCTCCTTGGCTTCTGGAAAAAAATCGGGTTGGCAAACTAGGATAATATAAGGGTTTTAGCCTATCCCGCACTCAGGTGTCTTAACTTTTATGCCCAAAAAACAGAAGTATCCCCATCTCTTGGGGTCAAAATGGACGGCAAAACAAAAAACATGGGGCTGGCGACATTTTCAAGTGGTCAATCGTCAAAATCGCGGTCAATGGGTTTTTGCCGAATTAGTCGCTTCCTGCGATCCGACCGTCCGCTTCTGGATTAATGCTAAACAGTTGCAAGACGCGAATCTCTGGCAATCCGGTTGGCAAACCCTAACGGAAATGAACCAACCGGACAGCGCCGACGAGATTATTGTAAAGTGAACTACTCTCAAGGTCTAGTGCCTTAGTGCCATCCTAGAGGTCAGATGTCACTGAGGTAAAGCGGATGACCCTAGCAGAATTGCCGGAGATAACTCAACGATCCCAGAAGTGGAAACGGGGTCTATACTGATAGAATATTCGCAAAATATTCCTAAAAGTCTTTCCCAGTAAACATTTCATGATTCTATAAGCAAAAATTATCACACAAAGTCGAGGAGAGCCTGATGATTCTGATGATGTTGACACGATCGCCAAGTCACTAGCTGAAGAAAAAGCCCAATGCTGAAGTGAAGAGACCGCAAATTAACCTAAAAAGAGATAGAAAGAGATAGAAAGGATGAATAGAAATCTAAGTGAAGAAGAACAAAAGAAGCCGCTTTTAAAAAACGCTGACAAACAGTTAAATCTGCCTAATTCAAACGAAGCAATAAAAGCAAGTTATGGAGCCAACTTTCAATCTCATCTCTTAGAGCAGTACAAAATGTATGTGGAGATGATGGATAGAGTTACTGAAAGAAGAGGAAAGACTAATACCTTCTATTTGTCATTACTATCTGGCTTGCTAACTCTGGTTCCTGTACTGGTTGAAAAAATCTTGTTACCTCAATCTAAAGATAAATATATTGTTCTACTAATATTAGCAACTTTGGGATTTTGTCTCTGTTTTATATGGCGTAGCAATATTGATTCATATAAACAAATTAACTTTCTGAAATTCCAGGTAATTTACGAAATAGAGCCAAATTTACCTTTCCCTTGCTACAAGAGAGAATGGGAAATATTGGAGGAAAATCCGCGCATCCAATATAGACGTTTATCCAAGATTGAGAAGTATGTTCCTTTGATTCTTGCCATTCCATACCTTGGTTTATTTATTTACTCTCTATCCGGCTTACTCAGATGATTCGTTTAAATCAAAAAAGCTAGGATCAAGTTTCAGTCAGATAATTGTAGATGAAGATGATAGTAAATTCGGGAGGATTTCGTCTGGTGTCGTTTGACTCAGGCAAACTAGGTCCAACGGTATGTGTGGTAGGAGGGGTACATGGAGACGAGACTTGTGGACTCAATGCTATCGAGGTTTTGGAGCGTGAGTTAGCTGTAGGGGGCAGACTTTTACGAGGTCGTTTGCTGACGCTAGTTGCCAATCTGAAAGCCATTCGACTTACAAGACGTTTTGTTGACTTTGATCTCAACAGAGCTTTCGGAAAATCTGACGCTTTTGGACACGAATCTCAATTGGCTAAGGATCTCGCCTCCTATCTGATAGAGATGGACTATATACTAGATTTGCATTCAACCTCTGCTCCAACAAGACCTTTTTGTGCTGGGGCTTTAACAGATCGCCATTTGGAAATGTTCTGGATGACGGGATTAGAGATTTATACTCACGGCTGGGAAGTTCATCGAGGACATACTATGCTTATAGACGAAGTTAACCGGTTAGGCGGAGTTGGAGTGATCGCCGAATGTGGAAGAACGGGCGCTCGTGAGACGGATGAGATCGCTTATAGCACTACTATTCACCTCCTTCAAGAACTAAAAATGCTTGCGCCTGTTAAGTTACAGCCTACAGCAAGCCATAGGATTGTTAGGATTGAACAGATCATAAGAGCTAATAGTGACAGGTTTTCCTTCACACGCCATTTTGAAAACTTCGATCCAGTCAAGGCGTTTGAGGTAGTGGCTTATGACGATGGAGAACCAGTTACATATCATCTTCCGTTTGCCATTGCTATGCCCACACAAGGTAAACTACAAGTGGGGGATGAGGCTTTTGGAGTAGGCATAATCGAGTAATCTTTCTTTACTTCACTCATCTCTTCAAATTAAAGAATTATTACCTCTACAATGGAGTTTTTTATGGAAATACTAGTCTTTATCTCTTGGTCAGGCGAGTGGGGGAGGCCACTAGCGGAACATCTCGCCGACACAATATTTAAATATTCTCCTCTAAAAAGTTGGATATCATCTCGTGATATACCTCCAGGAGAAAACTGGTATGACGCAACTATGAAAGCTTCGCAGCAAGCCAAAATTGGCGTTGTCTGCTTAACTCCTGGTGCTTCTAAAAGCTCTTGGCTAAACTTTGAGACTGGTTTGCTAGTCGCACGGCTAGAAAAAATTAAGATTATCAATTTTGGTGAAAGATTAATTGAGCCGTTAAAACGCTATCAAGCAATTGAAGCTGCTAACCGTGACGATTGGGTAAAATTGCTACAAGATATGAATTCTGAATGGAACAACAAGATGTGTCAAGCATTGGTAAACGGCTGGTTTCCTGACTGGCAAAAGTTTTTGGCAGAGCGAACACGATCTCCTCATGTTTATTTCCGTGACATAGGTAATATCCTCGGCAGGGTTCATGATGAAGTAGAAACACTAAATTCTCAAAATGCTTATGTCAAGAAAAACCTTTGCTTTCAAAGAGTTATTTATGACTCTTATTCTCAACTTTATGAGCGTTCTAGAAATATAGAATCGACCTTTTCACTTCCAGCATCTCAGTATCCATTATATCTTATTTCTTTACAAAGAAATCTAGAAAATTGTTATGTCAAGGCAATCGCTCTCGTCAACGTCGAAGAACAGTTTTGGTCACAGCCGATGGGACAGGAAATTTTAACAACTTCGTGTTCAGAAAACATTAGAGTGTTTGCATTTTTCTCTGAAAAGGAGTTTGATTACCATCTAGCAAGTCTCCGAGAACATTCTAAGAAATACAATGTTTATGCAATAAGTTTGGCAAAGCTATCAGATGTCTTGGGAGCTAACAATACTAAAGACTTTTCTATTATTGAGGTATCAGGAAGCAAGCTGCTTGCAGTATATGATGATGACAACACGGAAGAAAAGAATATCTCTTTTATTGCTGATCTAAACATGATTGCCCAGCACGAAGAATTATTTGAGAAATTATTATCCTCAAAAATACCTGTTTTTATACCTCCCCATACTATCCAAGAGAAAGCAGAGACTGATTCCCTAAGAGCGAGGATTTTTAAAGACCTAGTTCCCTATGAAAGAAAACTTATAGAAATGTCTGAATATATTGATGTAATACCCTATGATGAACATGAAGAAAAGCACGCTTATTATCAAGATATGATGTCAAAAATGATCGAAATTTTTTTAGAGCATAGTAGCAATAATTCTTCCCCAATCAGAATATTAGAATTAGGTGCAGGTACGGGCATTTTTACTGTCCGCTTAAATAAAATTACCAATGTAACTGAGATAGTGGCCGTAGAAATTGACTGGCATTGCTATCAAATTCTTAAAGGTAAATTCAGAGAGCAATATAAAAAAGTCAAGACTCTTAATAAAGACAGCCGTACTTACAATCCAGAGGGAGAATTTGATTATATATTTTCCTCGTTTGCAGACCATCATATTAAGACGGCTGACAAAGCAAAATACTTTGATAATATCAAGCAGAATTTGAAGCCTAATGGTCTAATGATTGTAGGAGATGAATTTCTTCGTAAACATGATCCGAATGATAGGGATGATCGAGACTCTGCTTTGAAAGATTACCACAGTCATATTATTGACATTGCTAAAGGACAGGGGGAAATGATTTTGGCAGAACTTGAGAGACAAGCCTTACAATCTGGTCTGGAGGAAAAGGGAGATTTTAAAGTCTCTTGTGAGCAGTATGAAAAATTGCTGAAACAAGCAAAATTTAAATTTAAAAAAGAGAAAATTGGACCTGAAAATATAGATAATATTGGTGGTGTATATGTTTACACTGCATGGCTACCTACTTAGGGTTTGCGGCAAAAAGTTTTTCCTGGGGGCAGGGTGTGGGGTGTGGGGTGTGGGGTGTGGGGTTTTACTGGTTTTGAGGTAGTCAATTACCTAATTTTCAGGGAAAAAGTACCTCAATTTTCCCCCTGATCACTCCCATGCCTGGTACTTTTTGATTGACAAAAAGTTTAAAAGTCTTACCAAACAAGGTTTTTAGATTTTTTCAGCAAACCCTATTTAAATTGCCTCTTGCCTCGTCTCAACAAGCAATTTAAATGCGCGGGCAGCTTAGGGACTTGCGTGGGAATAATATCCCAATCGATCGGAGGGCGCAAGCTTTGCGCCCCTACAGTAACGGATTTTGTTCACAATGTAGGGGCGAACTGCGTTCGCCCAAAAGGTACATTATCAAAGCGCAAGTCCCTTACAGCTTATTGCTGTTCCATAAAAGTCCGCACCGTACCATCAGAACCAAGAACTAGACGCAATTGGGGATTACCAGAGATATCGAGGGGAGACACGAAAGGTTGATTAAGCAGGGGCATATTAGTGCGATCGAGATAGATTTTCGCCGCCTGTCCCAGGGGAATAATCTGTTTTAGGGAACCATCCTGATTTAAGACCAAACGGTACTCTAGAGTATGCTTGAGACTTTCCGGCGGTTGCCAACGGGATTGAAAATATTCTCTGGTTTCTGCCACTTGGGGAATTGTATCTAGTAAATTCGTCTCTGGGGCTTTAGCGGTGCTTGTGGGCGTTTTTCGGTCTAAATTGACATTTTCGGGGTTAATAGGGCTTATAGGCGGTAAATTGGGCAATTTTGGCGGTGCTGGAGTCGGATTCATCGTGGTGGGGGGAAGATTTGCAAGTGCATTTGTACCCTGAGCGCCAGTGACGGGGGGGGCAGTAATCGGGATGTTCTGATTATTCGGTTCAATTATGATCGCCGTGCCGCCGGGAAGCGAACCCGTGACTGGTGGCGGCGGTACAGGGGACGGCGGAATCACTAGGGGGACGCTAGAGGGGCGCACTGGGACTGGAACGGTTGCCACGGGCGGCGGTGGCGGTAAAGGGGCTTTATTGCCCAAATTTGCCGGTAACTGCGGGTTTGGGGCGGCTGTTCCCGTGGGGGGTAAAGGCAGCGTTGGCAAGGGTTGGGGAATCTTGGCGTTATTGGGATCGCTGGTTAAATCATTGTTGACCACTTCTTGCCGTTGATAAAATGCGATCGCTATTCCCCCGATAGTTATTAGGGCTGAGGCGATTAATCCCGTCCAGATCAGGGCATTTTTTCGAGTTTTCTGGCGAATTAATGGGGGTATTAGGGGGCTTTCATGGTTATATTCCCCTAAAGCATTGGCTAGATCGAATAATTGCGATGTGGTTAATTCGATCTCCTGTTTATCCTGATCGGTTAGCAGGGAACCTAAAAATAATTGATGCTGGAGAAGTCCCCGACAACGGAGGGAGGGTAAGGAGGGGAGATGACTTTCGGGGGAACCACTAGCCACGAAAGAGAGGGTAGAAACGGGACTAGAGAGTAAATTCTGCACATAATTAGCGACAATTTCCCCTAGGAGTTGTAATTGTGTCCGATCGCCTTTGATCGTCACCTGTTTTTCCTCACTCAATCTAGGATCATCAAAACGCAATTGAAAGTGGGCATCGTTTAAGACATTTTTACCCAGCCAAACCGCTAGAGGCGAACTATTTCCCCAAATTTCTAGGGTACAGGTGGGGGGTGTATATTTGCGAATTAGATTACTCATTTTTAGTTATCGGTGGGAATTATGAATTATGAATTATGAATTATGAACTGGGAAGCTTTTTTTCAGTGTTGCCAAAGGCACGGCGTAGCCGTCCAGTAAACAGTAAACAGTAATCAGTGAACTGAAAACTTACATCTGAAAACTTACATCTGATAACTGATAACTGATAGGCTTTTTATTTTTTACTTGCCAAAAGGGTGTGCCAGAGAAGGAGATGACTGCGGGGACTGCTGTAGAACAATAAATCGATTAATAATTTCCAAGCTAGGGAAGTTAGGCTAGAATCAATGAGATTATTTTCCGATATTTCTGGGTATTTTAAGCGAAAATTATCAATATAATTGCCCAAAAGCGTGGTTTTGACCGGTTCTTCTCCTTGAGTTCCCACTTGTTCCAAAAGAATTACAGCGCGACGGATTAACTCTTGCTTTTTTTGGGCTAGATGACAGAGGAGGAGAACTAGAGAACGGATGTCCGCTAGGGAAAGTTTTGACTGGGGTTGCCAGTGGTGGGCAACTAGGCGATCGCTTGTATCTGCATCTAAGGCTAATTCTTGGGCTGCTTGGGTGATAGACTCGGAGTCTAAATTAGCTAGAGAGACTAAAGCCGCCAAAATCAGGTTTAAATAGCTATTAATATTCTCTAACTGCTCGTTACTGGGTGAGATAGCTAGGGGTAAATCCTCACCCGTGGAGGACTCGGCAGACTGAGGCATAGTCAAGGACATAGATAATAAGGAATTGCCAGCAGAAAAACTTGGGTTTAGGAGAAAAAATCACTGGTTCTAAAGTGTCATAATAATTGAGATTGTTCTTTTCTTGCACGTCCGCTCACCGATTGCCTCCCACCCAATGAGTTTAGAATCCGCTACCGATGAAGTCATTAAGCAAAATTTGGAACAATTTCTAATTGTTTTGTCCGTTTCCCTGAGTGTGGCCACGGTTTCGAGGATTTTTAGCTGGTTTCGCCAAATTCCTTACACCCTATTGTTAGTGATAGTCGGTTTAGGTTTAGCTTTCATCGATATCCGTCTGGTGAACCTATCCCCCGAACTGATTCTAGAAATTTTTCTGCCCCCTTTGCTATTTGAAGCCGCTTGGAATACGCGCTGGCGAGATCTGAAGGATAATTGGATTCCCGTCAGTCTTTTCGCTATTGTCGGCGTAATTATCTCGATTTTCGGGGTTGGCTTTGCCCTAGATGAATTGACCAATTTACCCCTATTTACGGCCTTATTAGTGGGTGCGAGCCTTTCTTCTACGGATCCCGTCGCTGTTGTCGCTCTTTTTCGGGAATTAGGGGCCAGTAAAAACCTCACCGTGCTTTTGGAAGGGGAAAGCTTATTTAATGATGGGGTCGCTGTCGTCGCTTTCGCTCTTTTGGTGGAAATTCCCCTCGGTGCTAGTGGTCTATCCTTAGAGACAACCATTAGCCGGATTGCGGCTTTTATCGGTATCGGGGTGGCAGTGGGTTGTTTAGTGGGTTTTGGTATTTCCTATCTGACTCAACGTCTGGATTTACCCCTAGTGGAACAGTCTTTAACTCTTGTGTCCGCCTACGGTGCTTATCTATTAACCGAGGAGTTCGGGGGTTCGGGGGTAATCGGAGTGGTGACTACGGGGATTATTTTGGGTAATTTTGGCTCTAGAATTAGTATGAGTCCCCGTACCCGCCTATTAGTCACGCAATTCTGGGAGTTTCTCGCTTTTTTTGTCAATTCGATCGTTTTTCTCCTCATCGGCGATCAGATCCGTCTCTCCAGTTTAGCCGATAATCTCAATTTAATTTTTATCACGATCGTCGCCGTGGTGGCGGCCCGTTTTCTGGCTACTTTTGCTTTGGCAACTGTTAGTAATGCCTTGATGGAAACTAAAATTAATTGGCGGGAAAAAACGGTTTTATGGTGGGGAGGTTTGCGCGGTTCCGTTTCTATTGCCCTAGCTTTAAGTGTGCCGGTTATTTTTCCCAATCGTCAGGATATCATCGATATCGTCTTCGGAGTTGTTCTCTTTACCCTTTTGGTTCAGGGATTAACTATTCAAACTTTCCTATCGAGATTAGACCTGATCGGTGATCAACCAATTCGAGAAAACTATGCGGAACTTTTAGCCCGACGGGTAGCTTTAAAAAGGGTTTTAGACTATCTTTCTAAGTTAGATAAATCTCCCGATGTTGCCCCCGAATTCTTTAGTTATGAGCAGCATCTTGTCAAAGAAAAGTTAAAGACTGTAGAAGCGGAAATTCAATCTCTCAACGATAGTTATCCTCAATTACAGCTATTGACAATGGAACAACTTCGGGAAACCCTCCTAGATATCGAAGCTGATACCTACGCTGAATTTATTCGATCCGGCCGTTTAACTAGCAATTTATCCCCCGTCCTCCAAGAAATTCTCGCTGAAAGTAAAATTAGTGAACAGTAGGACTATTTATTTTGGGGTATATACAATCAATCTCAATTCTCCTAACGACCGACGACTGGGTTTTATGACAAAAACCCCTCCAATTAATGAAAGGGTTTTTGTGGGGTTTTATGGGGGATTTTAGGAGACTTTTGTAGTTTCTTTTTCAGTGGATTGGGAAGGTTTTAGTTTGCGCTTGAGGGTTGAGGCTGCGCCGAGTGTGCCGAGAGCGAGGAGGCTTAAAATAGAAGAAGGTTCTGGAACTGCTTGCAGACGAGCGTATACTAGAATACTATCTGAAGGTAAATCCACTTGTCGTACACCTATAAATGGTGTGCCATCATTATTAAATTTTTTACCACTTGACCAATATGAAGTCGTTTCAGTTGTCGGATCATATTCATACGGAATATAAAATATATCTATACCGGGAGATAAAAATGAAAGATCTGCTGATATATTTTGTAAATAAAAATCTAATCCCACAGCTGATTCTTCCATTGCAGCTTTAGCATCTATTGAGGTAACAAGATCAAATATAGGTGGATTTCCATATACATCAAAGATAGTTCCTTCTTCCAAAGTAATATTATAAGTTCTTGTTATACCTGAACTAGGTAAAGTAAGAGATACTCCGTTTATACCACTTATCACATTTGGACTTGAAAATACAAGTTCATATGCCTGACTTGGAGATGAAAACACACTTGCGAGAACACCAATAGCCATTGCGCTAGAGGCAGTGTATTGAGTTAATTTATTGACTGTTAACATGATTAAAAATCCAGAGACCATAGAGCGCGATTGCCCCCCTCGCAGCTAGGTCAAGCAACACTCCAACCCAGCGCCAAAAGGAGATGACAAAAGGATACACATTACCCCCCCCCACACTGTATTCTAAGCTACAATTTAATAAATCTTTATATTCTTCTCCCTAGCTTAGGGATTCATAGGGGAAAGAGTCTCAGGTATTTTCCCCTGTTTTACTGCTTCTCAGGCGACCGATCGCCTTCCGTGAGGGATGGTGGCGCGGTGTGTCAGATTCGGTAATAGGGTTCAAAATTTCGCTAACATTATTAGGTGATTATTTATTAACTGTTGTTAAGTCTTGCATCTCCCCAGTGGGCATGATTTCTAGACTAGAGGTTATCTTGGTAGTTGGGAGGGTATATTATACATTGCTGGCGATCGCAGTATAATTTCTGAGTTTATGGAGTTAGAGTCAAAAGATGGAGTTCGAGTGGGATGACCAAAAGAACAACATCAATATTGAAAAACACGGGATCGACTTTAATTTTGCCAAGGAAATCTTTTCAGGAGTCTGGATATCAAAACATGATAATCGCAGAGACTACGGCGAAGAAAGATTAATCGCTTTGGGACTTTTAGGAAAATTCGTCCTAGTTGCAGTGTACACTCTACGAGAACAGAAAATACGGCTTATATCTACAAGACGCTCTAATGCAGAGGAAAGGAGAATTTATTATGAGTATGTCGAGAGAGGAACAATTAAAGCTCCTTGGTCAGATGAAAGATTCTGATATAGATTATTCAGATATAGCTGCTACTGATGCCGAATTTTGGCAAGAAGGTACTGTTAATTCTCCTCTAAAAGTTCCTGTAACTCTGCAGCTTGAACCCTCAGTTGTTGCTTGGTATAAACAGCAATTTCCCAAAAAATATCAGACTTTAATTAATGCCGTACTAAAAAAATATATGCTAGAACATAATTATTAATTCCGTTTCTGGTTCATAGAAAACTTTGACTTGAGCCATAGGGTTTTCCCTTAAGCAGAATTCGCGCCGCCTCCAGTTCATAATGCAAGACCAGAAGCTGATCGCCTGGCAGAATAGCCATCGCATATTCCCGCCCCTGACTGTCAGAAAATTCCACTAAATATTGATAGTGCGAACCTTTTTCATGCACCTCAACCACCGTTCCCACCTGTACGCTCGGTAAGCTGGGGACAGCTTCATAATCTGGTTCAACTAAAGTCAATCGCTCGCGAGGGACAGGGTTGAGGATGGCAACCAGATCTAAGAGTTTGAGGGGTGATTAGAAAGGAATATCGTCTAAATTTTCCTCCACCGATGTGTCGCTGGGTTGCCAAGCGGAAGGATTAGAAAGTTCATAGGATGCGTCATATTCAAAGTCCCCGGTGGAGACAGGTGCGACGGGTTTTTCCACCTCGGTTTTATTCGATTTGTGGGTATTGATTGGCACGACTTTTTCCGGAGTCGGGGCTGCCATTTCACCGCTACTCACGCTACCGTCAAGATGATAAAGATGACTAATGACTAATTCGGCCCGTTTTTCCTTAAAACCTTCGGGACGATCGATCGTCTGCATCGAGAGACGACCTTCCAAAATTACTTGATCGCCTTCATGATAGTTCTGAGCGACTTCTGAGGCTAAATTTCCCCAAGCTACGGCCCTTAAATTAGCTGGGGTTGCCTCGGCACGATTGGGAGAAAACTCGACTAACATTTGAGCGTAGGGAGTTTGATTATCTTGGGTATAACGTAATTCGGGACGACGGACAATTTTAGCCATTAAAATGCAACTGTTCATGGTCGAAAATTAGTCTGAATTTTTCTAATAGCACCATTGTACTGAAAAAGTACAAGGATCACCACTGGGGAGGTTGGAGAATTTTATGGGACTCTGGTTAAGAAAAAATCTCTTTAACACTTGGTACAACGTCATCTTAACCCTTGCGGGTCTATTTCTCGGCCTCTGGGGTGGTTTAAGTTTTCTCGATTGGGCGATAAATCAGGCAAAATGGGCTGTAGTGACGGAAAATCTCGGTTTATTTGTGGTCGGTCGTTATCCAGAGCAGTCAATATGGCGAATTTGGCTGATTTTAACGATAATTGCGGCTTTATCACTGTTTTCTTGGCAATTAAACCAGGGTCGCTTCCCCGATTGCCCCGCTTTTCTGCAACGCTGGTGGGGATTGATGTGGTTATTGACTTTACCTTTAATCGCTTGGTTGCTATTGGGGGGATTGTTTTTAACGACAATTCCCCTCGATGATCTCAGTGGTTTAATCTTAACTTTATTAGTAGCGATCGCCAGTATGATTTTATCTTTCCCCTTGGGGGTATTATTAGCCCTGGGGAGACAGAGTGAATTACCGGCAATTCGTTGGCTATCTATTGGCTATATCGAATTATTGCGCGGTTTACCTTTGTTGGGAATTTTATTCATGGCCCAGGTGATGTTACCCTTGATTTTACCCGCCGGGACGAGACCAGAACGGGTGATCAGAGCGATCGCCGGATTTACCCTTTTTGCAGCAGCCTATCTGGCCGAAAATGTCCGGGGTGGTTTACAAGCGATTCCCAAAGGTCAAATTGAAGCGGCCAAAGCCTTGGGTTTAAAACCGATTTTCGTTCTATTATTGATCGTTCTACCCCAAGCTTTAAAAGCGGTCATTCCCGCTATTGTTGGTCAATTTATCAGTTTATTTAAGGATACTTCTCTACTGGCGATCGTGGGATTGGTGGACCTCTTGGGTATGGCAGGATCGGTTTTAGCTAATCCGAAATTTATCGGCGATTATCCAGAGGTTTATCTATTTTTGGCGTTTATTTACTGGATTTTCTGTTATTCTATGTCCCTAGCCAGTCGTAGGTTAGAACAGCGTTGATTGGGGTGTGGGGAAGTTTTATCAGTGAACAGTAAACAGTGATCAGTAAACAGTAAACTGAAAACTCACATCTGATAACTGATAACTGATCACTGATAACTGATAGATGGCTACCTGGCTTTTTGTCATAAATATTGATATGATTTAACAATCAGCAGCAATTTATGGTAAATATATTTATTTAGGAGAGGGAGAAAATGGCTGGATTCTTTGGCCTGTTTGGCAATAAGACGAAATACGTCGATGAACCGATGGATATGAGCGCACCGGAACCGAAAGAGGCTTTTTACTTGGAACCCGATGACGCTAAAACTCTCGGTGATATCGACTTTATGCGGACACCGATCACGATCCGACGTACTTTCCCGAAAACTGCCTCGAATAAAAAGGGTGGCGAATCGATTAAACAGATTTCTTCTATGGAAGTCAGCAAAGTCACCGATAACGGTATTGTGGCAAAATCGGCTACTTCCGAGGCTAATAGTAAGGCTAACGCTGCTAATGATAACGTTCGTCGCGCTAACGATGACAATATCAATCCTTTCCTGAAAATGGCCCGCGAAATCAAGAAATAGTATAGGGTTTGCTGAATAAATCTAAAAACCTTGTTGGGTAAAACTTTTAGACCTTTTGGCCATCAAAAAGTAATGGATCTGGGAGTGATCGGGGGAAAAATCCCTGGACTTTTTCCCTGAAAATTAGGTAATTGACCCCCTCAAAATCGGTAAAACCCTACACCCGTTCGGCTGAGCTCACGGCCGAAGCCCACACCCCACACCCTACACCCTGCCCCCAGGAAAAACTTTTTCAGCAAACCCTAGTATAGTAAGGTGAGCATTGGCCACCCTTGATATCAAACTTTGGTGGGGAAAGCCCACCTTTTTTATGACCATTATTAACGGAAAAACCAAGTTATTAGGCGTAATCGGCGATCCTATCGGCCATACTCTTTCTCCCCCCATGCACAATGCCGCTATCGATGCCTTGGGGCTAAATTATGTCTATCTTCCCCTACCGATCGCCCCGGAAAATTTAGCAACTGCGATCGCTGGCTTGGCTGCCATCGATCTAGAGGGTTTTAGCGTCACAATTCCCCATAAATTAGCAATTATTCCCCTATTATCGCAAATTACGGAGAAAGCCAGGCTAGTAGGCGCAGTTAATACCGTCTGGCGCACGGAAACCGGCTGGCAGGGAACAAATACCGATGTGGATGGCTTTCTCGCACCCTTGAAATCCCTTGACAAAGATTGGAGTCAGGTGAATCCAGTTATTTTGGGCAATGGCGGCGCGGCCCGGGCGGTAGTGGTGGCTTGCGCCCAGTTGGGCTGTGGCGAAATTCATGTGGTAGGACGCAATCAAAAGAAATTAGATCCTTTTAAAGAAAGTTGGGCGAATACCAGCCTCTATGACCTCCTAGAAGTGCATAGCTGGGACGAATTAGAGGGGCTGGTATCCACCACAGAACTCCTGATTAATTCTACCCCGATCGGAATGTCTCCCCAGGGCGAACAATCCCCAGTTGAGTTAGAATTATTAGACCTTTTGCCATCATCTGCGATCGCCTACGATCTAATTTATAATCCCCGGCCGACCAAATTTCTCCGGTTGGCCCGGACTAGAGGGATAAGAATTATTGATGGGTTAGAAATGTTAGTTAATCAGGGAGCGATCGCACTAGAAATCTGGTTAGGTCAACCGGTCCCCGTCTCGGTCATGCGGGAAGCTTTGTTAAAACAATTCTAAATGCTAAAATCCTATTTCTGGCTTTATTTATGCCCCCTTCTAGTTCCTTTTGGAAAACTCTGAATAACTCGATTCTAGTACGCTATCTATTATTATTTGGCTGTGGCTGGAGTCTAATTATCTTAATTAACTATTTCTACGGGATGATCGCTATTTTTACCGGTTCGGCAGTCCTGGCCGCTCTATTAAATTATCCCGTGGTTTGGTTATCCCGTTATCTACCGAGAGGACTAGCCATTGCTATTACCACCCTAGTAGCTTTTATCCTCCTATTTAGATTAGTCACAGGCATAGGATTAGAAGCGGTTAATCAGGGGAGAGGACTACTATTTAATCTTACCGATGCCCTTAGTCAAAAAGATTTTTTACCCTTTCAAGACTTTCTCGATCGATTAGATTTGAATAAAATGGTGGGAAGCTTACAAACCGGTTTAGCCACGGGTTTATCGCTCGTACAGGGAGTTTTTTCCAGTGTCTTTACGGGCATTTTCGGGGCGGTGATCAGTGTTTATATGCTCATCGACGGTGATAAACTCTGGCGAAGTTTTTTGCAACTTCTCCCCCTAGCATACCGGGAGCGTTTTGCCAAGTCTTTTCGACAAAGTTTTCTGGGATTTATTCGCGGGCAACTGTTGTTAATGCTCTTTTTATCCGTGACGAGTTTCTTAAGTTTTTCCCTATTGGGAATCAAATATGGGCTAATTTTAGCGAGCATTCTCGGTGTTATCGATGCTATCCCGGGTATCGGGGCAACCCTGGGCATTTTGTTGGTAACTATCTTGACTTTTACCTCCCAGGGACTAGCAATTGCCGTTAAAGCTTTTATTGTCTGTGTTGTCTTGGTGCAAATTCAAGATAATATTCTTCGCCCTAAAGTTATGGGCAATGCCCTAGAATTAAACCCAGTAATTTTATTTTTATCCCTCTTTATCGGCGAAAGAGTTGCGGGATTATTAGGAATTTTTCTCTCCATTCCTATTGCTGGAATGATTGCGATCTGGATCGGATCGAGTGAAGAAAAACCAATAACAGATTTAGAGGAAAATCAGTTAGGAGAAAGTCAGGAGAATTAAGGGCTGATCCCCAGTCTCTACTATACAATTAGAGAAATTTGTTATCTACAACACTCGATCGCTACCTATGGAAAACCTAGATTTAAAGAAATCCTCGCCCCTCTTATTTATCTCACCGTTTTTTCTCTGGGGAACAGCGATGGTAGCGATGAAGGGTGTTATCCCCCATACTACCCCCCTATTTATGGCGGGAATTCGCCTTGTCCCCGCCGGAATGTTAGTTTTAATAGTAGCTTGGTTTTTAGGTCGTCCTCAGCCCAAAACCCTGCAAGCGTGGCTATGGATTGCCCTTTTTGCTCTGATGGATGCCACTCTTTTTCAAGGTTTTCTGGCATTGGGATTAAATCGCACTGGGGCGGGGTTAGGATCGGTAATTATTGACTCCCAACCCCTAGCGGTGGCTTTAATGTCCAGTTGGCTATTTAAAGAAGTTATCGGTGTCTGGGGATGGTTGGGATTGGGTTTAGGGATTGGGGGAATTAGTTTAATTGGCTTGCCCGATCAATGGTTTTATGACTTTTTTGGACAAAAAGCGGTAAATATTGACTTTAGCTGGCAAGAATTACTAAATAGCGGCGAAATGCTCATGCTTTTGGCTTCCCTATCCATGGCGGTGGGAACAGTCTTAATCCGGTTTGTCTGTCGTCATGCGGATCCCGTCAGCGCCACCGGATGGCACATGATTTTAGGAGGATTGCCGCTATTTTTAGCTTCAGGTTTGAGAGAATCCCATCAATGGCAGAATATAGATTTAAATGGTTGGTTAGCTTTAAGTTATGCCACGATTTTTGGTAGTGCGATCGCCTATGGAATATTCTTTTATTTAGCCGCCAAGGGCAATTTAACCAGTTTAAGTTCTTTAACTTTTTTAACTCCGGTTTTTGCCCTCAGTTTCGGGAATTTATTCCTTGGTGAGATGTTAAGTATATTGCAATGGGTGGGGGTATCTTTAACCCTTGTTAGTATTTATTTAATCAATCAAAGGGAAAGAATCGCCCCACAAGTGCGAGCAATTTTTGCTAATCTTTCCTCACTTATACCCAAAAGCAACTAACTCAATCCTCAGATAATATAGTTAGCTTTTCTCCCGATGGATCGTATTTAAAAAAAGCTTCTACGCCATAACCGCAGCGATCGCTATTATCCCAGAAAGCGGCGACTAAACTACCGCGACGAAAACAGCCAATTTGACAGTAAACCTCGTCCGGTTGCAGACAGGCAACGGCTAGATTGAGCAGGGGAAAGAGATTGATATCAGAATAGGAGGCGGTTTTTTCGCTTAAAAGGGTTAATTGCTCGGAAATAGGCGACATTAAAGCCGATCCCCAATCCTGATACTGTTGGGGCAGTTTTTCTAAGAATTTCTGTAAATCCATACCTTAGCTCTTGCAAAAGTGACGATCCTCACCCCTTAATCATAGATCGTTATCTTCGGGATGAAGTCACTGCCTTAATTGTGGAAGAGTGCTAATCTGATCTATTAGCCCATCAGCACAAGTAGACCAACTTCTGATATGCCCTACAACTGCTTCCAGATCAAATTTTGGGGAGTACGGGGAAGTATTCCCTGTCCAGGTTCGGAAACCGTTCGTTATGGTGGTAATACTTCCTGTGTGGAGATGCAAGTCGGTAGAGAAAGATTAATTTTTGACGGTGGTACGGGGTTACGCATCCTAGGACAGTCTTTGATGGCAGAAAGTCCAGCGAAAGCCCATTTATTTTTCAGCCACTCCCATTGGGATCATATTCAAGGTTTTCCTTTTTTTACCCCCGCTTTTATCAGGGGCAATACTTTTAAAATCTATGGGGTTCCCTCCCCCAACGGGGCAACCATGAAGCAAAGATTAGACGATCAGATGTCACACCCTAATTTTCCCGTGCCTTTGCAGATTATGCGGGCCGATTTAGAATTTTATGATCTAGAAATCGGCGAAACCCTCCACTATGGCGATGTCAGCGTCGAAACCCGTCCTTTAAATCATCCGGGGGAAGCGGTGGGTTATCGGGTAAATTGGCGGGGTTTATCGGCAGCTTATATTACCGATACCGAACATTTTCCCGATCGCCTTGATGATAACGTTTTGGCTTTAGTCCGGCAAGCGGATGTGATGATTATTGATGCTACCTACACCGATGAGGAATACAACGATCCTAAGTATTCTAAGGTGGGTTGGGGTCATTCCACTTGGCAGCAAGCAGTCAAAATCGCCCAGGCAGCCCAAGTTAAGCAGTTAGTTCTATTTCATCACGATCCCGCCCATAATGACGATTTTCTCGATCGCATTGGTGAACAGGCAAGAAAGATTCTGCCTCAAACTATTCTCGCCCGGGAAGGCCTGTTGATCGAACTACGACCGGAAGGTTCTCGGATAGATGAAGTGTAATCTAAGTCACTGTTCCCCACCATGAAGATAACTGCTCCCCGTGAGCGCAGATAAGATAGAATGATATAACTTCATCTGGGATTTTCTCTGATGCCATATTATAAAAATGTCCAATCAATCCTCACCTAACTCCACAGAAATACAAGCAATTTTTGATCAGATCGCTCCCGAATATGACCGACTCAATCAAGAATTAAGTTTAGGATTACACCGTATCTGGAAATTAATGACAGTCAAATGGTGTCAACCCAAAAAAGGGGATTTTGCCCTCGATATCTGTTGTGGTAGCGGCGACCTGACTAACCTATTATCAAAACAAGTGGGTAAAACCGGCCAAGTGATCGGACTAGATTTTTCCCCACAACAATTAAAAATCGCCCATCAACGTTTTAGTGCCACTAATATTAACTGGATGGAGGGGGATGCCCTCAATTTACCCTTTGCCGATTCTAGCTTTGATTGTGCCACTATCGGCTATGGATTACGCAATGTGGTCGATATTGCCCAATGTTTGGGGGAATTATACCGAGTCCTGAAACCGGGTGCTAAAGCGGCGATTCTTGACTTCCATCAACCCACCGAAACCATCGCCAAATTATTCCAAAACTGGTATCTCGATCATATCGTCGTTCCGGCTGCCGAGCGTTACGGTTTAACTGACCAGTACGCTTATATTAGTCCCAGTATCGATCGCTTTCCCCGGGGCCCAGAACAGGTAAAATTAGGCTATAGGTCGGGATTTTCCGGTGCCGTTCACTATCCACTCCTAGCAGGACTGATGGGAGTGTTAGTCTTGAAGAAATAACTTACTCACATTTCCGTTTATTTTTTGCTGCTAAATTGAATCTCCCTACTCTTTGGACATGGATCTTACCGCCGATCGCGGGGGCAATTATTGGCTATTTTACCAACGATGTAGCCATTAAAATGCTATTTCGTCCCTACAAGGCGATTTATATCGGTAAGCGTCCTCTTCCCTTCACTCCGGGGCTAATTCCTCGCAATCAAGATCGATTAGCTGTCCGGGTATCGGATACGATCATGGGTTCCCTGTTAACCCCCGAGGAATTACAAAAACTGGCTAAACGACTCCTCGACACCGAAAGGGTACAGGGGGCGATACTCTGGCTGTTACAATTAGCTTTAAAACAAATAAAAGGCGATCGGCAAGCAAAAACCGCCGAGATTTTGGCGGCGATTCTTCACGATTTATTCGGGGAATCTTTAGCGAGATTACTAAAAGTTTTAGCCCGACGGCAGGACTTTTTAGAAAAACAGATCAATCAAATTTTTGATCGCCTAGTCTTGGAATTTTCTCTCAGTGAACAACAGGCGCGACAATTCTCCGATTGGCTATTAGAAACCGTCCTACCTGCTGATGTTATCCGTCTAGCTTTAATCGATTTTTTAACCGATCGCAATATTCAAGTTATCGATGAAGGATTTCGAGAAAAAACCAGTGGAACCTATTGGGTAGTAGCCAATTTATTCGGTTTACGCAATGCCCTCGCTCGCTTACGCACTTTTTGCCTTGATGAAAAGGATTTAGCTAATACCAGAATCAAAGAATTATTACTATCTTTAGAGATGCGTAATCGTCTGAAAAACTGGTTACAAAGTATCTCTTTACAAAATTTACCTATCTCCACTGTCAGACAATTGCGTAAAACCACTAGGGATACGGTGCGAATTTATATTCAAGAAAGTGGCGAACAATTTCTGCAAGATTTTGGACAAACGATCGACTGGGATCAAATCGCTAATTTAATTATTAATCGTCTGCAATCTTCGGGGTCAATGACTACATCATTAGGGGTAATTAGTCAAGAGTTAGCGTTAATTTTAGAGCGTTATCTAGAGGAAGATTTAGAGAAATTAGTCGCCCAAATTATCCCGATTCTCAACATCGATCAAGTGATCCGCGATCGGGTAAATGCTACTTCGCCGGCCGATCTGGAAAATGCTATTCAAGGCATTGTTAAACAGGAATTACAGGGAATTGTTAATCTTGGTGGGATTCTCGGTCTTCTAGTCGGACTAATGCAAACAATTATTTTAATTGCACAGAATAGAGGGTAATAATTAGGGTTTGCTGAAAAAGTTTGTTGGTGGGGGCAGGGTGTGGGGTGTGGGGTGTGAATTTTCCCCCTGAAAAAGCCTTAATCTAACAAGGTTTTTAGATTTATTCAGCAAGCCCTAATTAGGGTTTGCTGAAAAAGTACGGGCGAAGCATTCGGGCAATAACCTATCGGTGAAACCGTAGATTTTTTATCCGAATGCTTCGCCCCTACAGGACGCGGGCCGATGAAGACGCAAGGTTTTGAAGCACGATTCTCTC